>NZ_DASYHS010000047.1:0-74000 GCF_035998295.1 Arenibaculum sp.
CCGCTGCACTTCCCCCCGCTCGTGATCACTCAGTTCCCGAAGCCGAACAACCATGACGCTGCTCCCAAGCACATGCGCATACCCCCTCAACAGCGCCGGGACACAACAATCTCTGACGATTTGCCGGATGCACCACTTAGACGGGAGTAAGTAAGCCATCTTTTTGACTTGGTCTCCCGAGGTGGAGGCGATACAGTTTAACATGGTATGCATCTAGCAAGAGGTACAGCTTGGCGCTTGCGGTGCTCCGCAACCCACACAACAGGCTTCATTCGCTGCAGGTTGGTATGCCCAGGTCGACCAGATTGCATTTCATTCTTTCAAATTCCCAACAGGTCTAATGACAACTTACGATGAATAGTGAATTTCCTGCAGAAATTGGCCAAGTCGTAGAGGCAGCAAACGTGAATGGCGCTGTTATCATGATGTTTGATAATAAAAATGATAAGTTGTTATATGCAAATGGGCGGGCAAAGGCTGTATATGGATTTGGTGACGATATACGCGATGAATCCTACGCGAAAAATTTTTGGAGATGTTTCGATCGCTTGCTACTTGATGATCCAATAGTGTATGAAAACCCAAGAAAATGGCTTGAAAATGCCATAAATTTCAGAACCAAAACGAGATTTGCTCAGTACGTAATTAGGCACTCAACAGGAAATGTTTATCTGGCGAGGCATCAGGTATTTCCCGGATATGGGATATTCTCATCTCGCCTTGATATCACGAACGAGTTCAGAGAAGGGTTTGGTAGGTTCTTTAGGAATGGCTCTGGAATGGACCATTTGGTCAAAAGTGCTTTTGAAATTTACCAACCAAGTAAACCAGAAATTGCAGTTGGAATTGTTTCGTTCAGTGGGGCAATAATTGATGCCGATCGATATTTTCTGGATATTCTTGAGCAAAACAACGGGCTTTTTCTCAAGGAAAAGAGAATTGCAACGAGCATAAAGAAAGATAATGAAACCCTCCATCGTGCAATTTACGAATATTCCATGAGAGTAGATCCGTGTTCAAGCTTGACCTTGAGAATATCTAAGAAAGATAGCGGATACATTTTTGTGAAAATCGGGATGATGTTCGCGAATTCTTTCCTTGATTGCGGAAAGATTCACGGAATTTGTGCTCTCAGTGTTATCGACCCCATGAAGGAAATCACATTGCCCTTTCCAGTACTTCAGCAGGCGTTTGATTTCACGGTTGCCGAGGCTCGTGTTGCCGTCCAGCTGGCCTCTGGGGCAACGCCAGAGGAAGTCGCCAAGAAAGGCAGTGTGTCCATCGGGACCATCCGAAATCAAATGAAATCAATATTCAAGAAGGCCTCAGTAAGCAAACGTTCGGATCTGGTGAGAGTGTTGGTCAACTTGTCAAAGCTCGTTGTCTACCCCTGACCTTTGATCTTTGCTGTGCGGCGGGAGCGCCATACGATTCCATGTCGACGAACCCAAAGGCGGTTTCAGGTGGTGTGTTTGAGAATCGTATGGCTCCTCGCGGCTTAGGTCACGCCTTCCACGGATGCTCATTGTCCCCGACAAGACACCACGAGAGGAAGAGCTGGGTGAAGATCCATTCCGACACTTGGCAAGACGCTCAGCCGGAACTGAAAGAAACTAGATGAGGTCAATGCCCAGGATGGCGCCGTAAACAGGGAAGTCGATCCTGTAAGAGTTGCAAGCGGCCTGTTCGACTTTAGCTGCACGCCCCTGGCCATCGAGAAATGCTCAGTGGCGCCGCTGCCCAAGGTTCGCCTCTAGGACGCTTGGGTCATCCGGCCGCGACTTCTCCGCCGCTTCCCGATAGTACATGACGGCCATCATCTCCAGGACTGACTTGAGCGGCTGCCCCGGGTACTTGTGCACCGCCTGGCTGACGAACTCGTCCATGGTCAGGGCTTCGCGTTCGCAGAGCTCGTCGAGGCCGTCCCATATCCGTCGGTCGAAGCGCAGCCGCTTCTTGACGCCGTGAACGCGGACCGTCCTGCTCTCGATAAACATGTTGTGCGCCATCCGGTCCGACTCCAAAGGTCCACAGCCTGCACGCATCGGCGCGCCGACGGCATCCACGCCCTATGGAGAGGATGCCGTCACTGCCCTTTGGAAAGCTTGCATGCAATTGATCCTTCGGCCAAGAGGGATCTGCATGCAGTGGTCGCCGGAAACGGAATGTGTTGTATGCCTGCATTAGTGGCGTAGTGGTGCCGGCATATCCCGGTAATATCGCGCCCTTCGCCCCCGGTCTCTCAGCCGCCCGAGCGGCGGGCCGCCAAATGGGCGGCGGCGAAGACGCGCAATCCGCTGACAAGGGACGTTCCCTTCGTCTGCTGCGCGGCGACCAGGTTCACGATCTCGTGGAGCGTCCGGCGCTCGCGCCGGCACATCTCCTCAAGCACTTTCCACATCACGGCTTCGAGACGAACCGTGACGTCCCGGTCGCCGACGCGGAAACGGCGTGTCTGCACGATCCGTCCCTCGTCCATTTCGTTGAGCATCCTCACGAGATGCGGGGGCACGTCGCTGTTCGCGGGGACGACCGGACCGGATGTTGGCCTGGGAGTACGCATCGGGATGCCTCTCGCGGTTTGAAGGGCGCTCGGTCGAGGCGAGCGCCGCCTCATTGATGCCGCGAGCCATCTTATCCGCGCATGTCCCATTTGGGATATAAGATGGGAGACATAGAACGTCGCGGGGCCGTCGATTCCGTTCTCTCGGACCGGAAAGACCCCCGTCCGGGCACGCAATTTCCATTCGCCCGGCCGTTGCCGGCCGGCGCGGAGATTACGGACGTAGTCCGGGGACGCGAAAAAGGGAGGAGGGGACGGCTACTTGCCCGCGACTCGGGACGATTCCGGAAGGGGAGGTGGATGCGGGTCCGGCGCCCGCGTCCTGCCTGTCCCGCTCACCCCGGTTCGTAGCCCTTGTCGCGCATGCACTTGTCGAAGAACGCCTCGCGGTAGCGGTATTGCGGCGTCTCCGGGCTCGGCTGGCGCGGGTAGCCGCGCAGCTGCATCCGCATGTCGACCTGCTCGTCGCATTCCGACAGCGCCGCGTCGCGCGCGGAGGTCGACGTCGCCGCCTCCCAGTCCGTGCCCGCGGGCGGGGCCGTGCCGCAGGACGCGGCCAGCATGGCCAGGACGGCGGCAACGCTCCGGTACCTCATCGCTCTGCGCTCCTTCTTCTCCGGGTCCGGCCTCTCCCTGACCCAGCCTCTCCCGGGCCCGGTCGCCTGCGTCAACCCTGGCATGCCGCCCCTCGGAGAGGGCGGGCGGTTGCGCGTGCCCGCCGTCGTGCTAAACGATCCCAGCCTAACAAAAGTGCGGCCAAACGCGAATTTCCGTCGCGGACTGGCCCGAGGTCCCTGAAACGGGTAGGATTCTTCGGCCCTCCGCGGCGGCGGAGTGACGAACGAGGAAACGATGGCCGATACCGACAAGCGCGTCACGGAAGAAGAAGCCCTCCTGCTCCATGCGGGCGGACGCCCCGGCAAGCTCGAGATCTCCCCGACCAAGCCGCTGACCACCCAGCGCGACCTGGCCCTGGCCTATTCCCCCGGCGTCGCCGTGCCCTGCCTCAGGATCCGCGACGATCCCTCCACGGCCTACGACTACACGGCCAAGGGCAACCTCGTCGCCGTGATCTCCAACGGCACCGCCGTGCTCGGCCTCGGCGACCTCGGCGCGCTGGCCTCCAAGCCGGTGATGGAGGGCAAGGCCGTCCTCTTCAAGCGCTTCGCCGACGTCGACGGCATCGACCTGGAGGTCGACACCTCCGACGTCGATGCGTTCGTGAACTGCGTGCGCTTCCTCGGCCCGTCCTTCGGCGGCATCAACCTCGAGGACATCAAGGCCCCGGACTGCTTCATCATCGAGCAGCGCCTGCGCGAGCTGATGGACATCCCGGTCTTCCACGACGACCAGCATGGCACCGCGATCATCGCGGCCGCCGGGCTGATCAACGCGGCCGACCTGACCGGGCGCCGGCTCTCCGACATCCGCATGGTCGTCAACGGCGCGGGCGCCGCCGCGATCGCCTGCGCCGAGCTGTTCAAGACCATGGGCGTGCCCCACGACAACATCGTCCTGTGCGACACCAAGGGCGTCATCTACCAGGGCCGCACCGAGCACATGAACCAGTGGAAGTCGGCCCACGCCGTGCGCACCGACGCCCGCACGCTCGCCGAGGCGATGGCCGGCGCCGACGTGTTCGTCGGCCTGTCGGTCAAGGGCGCCGTCACGCCCGAGATGGTCGGCGCCATGGCCGCCAAGCCGATCATCTTCGCGCTGGCCAACCCCGACCCGGAGATCACGCCCGAGGAGGTGCGCGCCGTGCGCGCCGACGCCATCGTCGCGACCGGGCGCTCGGACTACGCGAACCAGGTCAACAACGTCCTGGGCTTCCCCTACATCTTCCGCGGCGCCCTCGACGTGCGCGCCACCACCATCAACGAGGCGATGAAGGTCGCCGCCGCCCGCGCGCTGGCCGAGCTCGCCCGCGAGGACGTGCCCGACGAGGTCGACGCCGCCTATGCCGGGCGGCGGCTGCGCTACGGGCCGGAATACATCATCCCCGTGCCCTTCGACCCGCGCCTGATCGTCAAGATCCCGGCCGCCGTCGCCCAGGCCGCGATGGAGAGCGGCGTCGCCCGCAAGCCGATCGTCGACATGACGGCCTACCGCGACAGCCTGCGCTCGCGCCTCGACCCGACCGCCGACAGCCTCCAGCTGATCTTCGCCAAGGTGAAGGCCAACCCCAAGCGGGTCGTCTTCGCCGAGGGCGAGGAGGAACGCGCGATCCGCGCGGCCCTGGCGTTCCGCGCCGCCGGCTACGGCACGCCGGTGCTGGTCGGGCGCGAGGACGTCATCAAGACCCAGCTCCAGCAGCTCGGCCTGCACGCCGAGGATGCGCTGGAGATCCACAACGCCCGCCTGTCGGACGCGAACCGCCGCTACACCGACTTCCTCTACAAGCGCCTGCAGCGCCGCGGCGCGCTCCACCGCGACTGCCAGCGCATGGTCAACCAGGACCGCAACACCTTTGCCGCCTGCATGGTCGCCCAGGGCGACGCCGACGCGCTGGTGACCGGCCTGACCCGCTCCTTCTCCGTCTGCTACGAGGAGATCGGCCGCGCCATCAGCCCGCGCGCGGGCGAGCGCGTGTTCGGCCTCTCGATCGTCGTGACCCGCAACCGCACCGTCTTCATCGCCGACACCACCGTCCACGAGCTCCCCACGCCGGAGGAGCTGGTCGACATCGCCGTGCAGGCCGCCGCCAAGGCCCGCCAGATGGGCCACGAGCCGCGCGTGGCGCTGCTCTCCTACAGCAATTTCGGCCAGCCCATGCGCCAGCGCGCCCAGCACGTGCGCGACGCCGTCTCGCTGCTGGACGCGCGTCGGGTCGATTTCGAGTACGACGGCGAGATGTCGGCCGACGTCGCCCTCGACTACGACCTGATGAAGCGGCTCTATCCCTTCGCCCGCCTGTCGGGCGCCGCCAACGTCCTGGTGATGCCGGCGCTGCACGCCGCCAACATCAGCGCGAAGATGCTGCAGAAGATGGGCGGCGGGCAGCTCGTCGGGCCGCTCCTGATCGGCCTGGACGAGCCGGCCCAGGTCGTCCAGATGGGCGCCACCGTCTCCGACCTCGTGAACGCCGCGGTGCTCGCGGCCCACGACGCCCTGCAGTGGTGAGCGGGGAGTGACGCGGTAGGGGGCCGCACCCCGCCATGAAGCTGCTCCTGGCACTGGCCGCCCTGCTGCTGCCGACCGTGGGCGCGCTGCTGGCGCTCGCGGTCGAAGGGGAGGTCGCCATCCTCCCGGCCGCGGCGGGGGCCGCACTCGCCGTCGCCGGGGCCGTCGGCGTCGTCCGGGCGCATCGCGCCGAGCTGGCGCGCGCCGCCGCCTATGTGCGCCGCCTGGCCGAAGCCGAGCCCGCCGCTCCCGTCCCCGTCCCCGAGGGCGGCTCGCCCGAGGCCCGCAGCCTGAACGCGGCGCTCGCGCGCCTGCACCGCGCCTGGCGGCGGCGCCACGAGACGCTGGCCGCGCAGCTCGACGCCAGCGAGCGGATGCTGGACGCGCTCCACGACCCGTTCGTCCTGCTGGACGCGCGCCGCCGGGTCGTGCGCGCCAACCAGGCCGCGCGCGAGCTGTTCGGCGGCCGCCTGGCCGGGCGCGACCTCGCCGCGGGCCTGCGCAACCCCGACGTCCTGGCCGCGGTCGACGCCGTGCTCGCCGGCAAGGCGTCGCGCAACCTCGAATTCACCCTGCCGGTCCCGGTCGAGCGCGTCTTCCAGGCCCGGATCAAGCGGTTCCGCCCCGAGGCGCGCGACGCCGAGGACGTGCCCGAGACCAGCGTGATCCTGACCCTGCACGACATCACCGCGATCAAGCGGATGGAGCAGACCCGCGCCGACTTCGTCGCCAATGCCAGCCACGAGCTGCGCACGCCGCTCGCGACCCTGCTCGGCTTCGTCGAGACGCTGCGCGGCCCGGCGCGCGACGACCCCGAGGCGCGCGACCGTTTCCTGTCGATCATGCAGGACCAGGCCTCGCGCATGTCCCGCCTCGTCGACGACCTGCTGTCGCTCTCGCGCATCGAGATCGACGAGCACACGGCCCCGACCGGCGAGGCCGACCTGGCCGAGATCCTCGACGACGTCGTCGCGGGGCTGGAGATGAAGGCCGCCAAGCGGCGCATCCGCCTCCGGCTCGACCTGCCGCCCGGCCTGCCGCGGGTCGTCGGCGACGAGGACCAGCTCGCCCAGGTGTTCCAGAACCTGATCGAGAACGCGATCAAGTACGGGCGCGAGGGCACGGAGGTCACGATCGCGGCCAGCGGCGGCGCCCAGGCGTCCGGCCCGGGGCCCGCCGCCGGCTCGGCGCTCGCCAACGTCCCGACGCTCGCCAACGTCGCAGCGCTGCCGGCGGGGATGCGCCGCGCCGGCGCCATCGTCGCCGTCTCGGTCACCGACCGCGGCGAGGGCATCGCGCGCATCCACCTGCCCCGCCTGACCGAGCGCTTCTACCGCGCCGACGCGGCGCGCAGCCGGGCGATGGGGGGCACCGGCCTCGGCCTCGCCATCGTCAAGCACATCGTCAACCGCCACCGCGGCCGCCTCGCGATCGAGAGCGAGGTCGGCAAGGGCAGCACCTTCACGGTGCACCTGCCCGCGGCGGCCGCGGCGGACGCCGCCCGCGATGTCATCAAACCGTAACGCAACCGTAGTAATCGTATCACCGTCCGCCGCTACGGTCCTGCCGAACCGACGGTGATGGCACCGCGGAACTCGCGGGCTCGGCTGCCCGCTCGACAGGCTGAAGTTCGGAGGCATCGATCGTGAATACCAAGACCCTCGCCCTGGCCGCTACCGCCCTGGCCGCCACCTTCGCCGTTTCCGGCGCCGCGAACGCGCAGACCCGCGACCAGATCCGGATCGTCGGCTCCTCGACCGTGTTCCCCTTCACCAGCGCGGTCGCCGAGACCTTCGGGCGCGACGGGAAGTTCAAGACCCCGGTCGTCGAGTCGACCGGCACGGGCGGCGGCATGAAGCTGTTTTGCGGCGGCGTCGGCCTCGAGCACCCGGACGTGACCGGCGCGTCGCGCCGCATCAAGAAGTCGGAGCTCGAGAACTGCGCCGCGAACGGCGTCCAGGACGTCACCGAGATGAAGATCGGCTTCGACGGCATCGTCGTCGCCAACTCGAAGGACGCGCCGCAGGCCGGCTTCACGATCCCGCAGATCTGGCAGGCGCTGGCCAAGACCGTCCCGGTCGACGGCAAGCTGGTCGAGAACCCCTACAAGAACTGGTCCGACATCGATCCCTCGCTCCCCAACGTCGCGATAGAGGTCTACGGCCCGCCGCCGACGTCCGGCACCCGTGACGCCTTCGTCGAGCTGGTGATGGAAGTCGGCTGCGAGGAGTTCGCCGAGGTCGAGGCGCTCGGCAAGGACGAGAAGAAGGCGGTGTGCAGCCAGGTCCGCGAGGACGGCGGCTACGTCGAGGCCGGCGAGAACGACAACCTGATCGTCCAGAAGCTGACCTCCAACCCGAACGCCTTCGGCGTCTTCGGCTACAGCTTCCTCGACCAGAACGCCGACCGGCTGCAGGGCAGCACGGTGGGCGGCGTCGCGCCGGAATACGATGCGATCTCCTCGGGCGAGTATCCGGTGTCCCGGTCGCTTTACGTCTACGTGAAGAATGCCCATGTGGGCGCCGTCCCGGGCATCCGCGAGTTCGTCGCCGAGTACACCGCCGAGCGCGCCATGGGCGAGGACGGCTACCTTGCCGACAAGGGCCTGATCGCCCTGCCGGAAGAGGAGCGCGGCCAGGTCCGTACCCAGGCGAACAGCCTCACCCCGCTGACGATGTGATGCGGTCCCGGCCGGGCGGTCCTTCGGGCCGCCCGGCCACCCTCGAATTCCGGAGCGTCGAACCGTTCTCATGCCGAGTTCAGTCCTGATCGCCACCCTGCTGCTCCTGTCCGTCATCGGCTATCTGACCGGACGCAGGAGGGCCGTGGCGACGGCGGGGGGCTCCCTGTCGACGCTCCATTCGGTCCCGGGATATCACGGCGCCTATGTGGCGCTGTGGGCCGGGCTGCCGGCTCTGGTCGTCTTCGCGCTGTGGGTGGCGCTGGAAGGCACGATCGTCAACGGCCTCGTGCGCGCGTCGCTGCCGCCCGCGGCGACCGAGGGGCTGACGCAGCAGCAGATCTCGCTGCTGATGATCGACGTGCGCAACCTCGCCCACGGCACCGCGTTCCGCGAGGCGGACCCGGTGGTGCGCGCCGCGGCCGACCACTACCTCCATCTCCACTCCATCGGGGACTGGGCGCTCGCGGCGCTGATGCTGGCGCTGGCGGCGTTCGGCTTCGCCCATGCCCGCGCCCGCATCTCGCCCAGCCTGCGCGCGCGCAACCAGGTCGAGCGGGTGCTGACCCTGCTGCTGGTCCTGTGCTCGCTGGTCGCGATCCTGACCACGGTCGGGATCGTGATGTCGCTGCTGTTCGAATCGCTGCGCTTCTTCGCCCAGGTGTCCCCGGCCGAGTTCCTGTTCGGCCTGCACTGGAGCCCGCAGACCGCGATCCGCACCGACCAGGTCGCCTCCGAAGGGTCCTTCGGGGCCGTGCCGCTGTTCGTCGGCACGCTGCTGATCAGCGCCATCGCGATGGTGGTCGCGGTCCCGGTCGGGCTGATGTCGGCGATCTACATGTCCGAATACGCGCCGCCGCGCGTGCGCTCGACGGTGAAGCCGCTGCTGGAGATCCTGGCCGGCATCCCGACCGTCGTCTACGGCTTCTTCGCCGCGCTGACCATGGCGCCCTTCGTGCGCGACCTCGGCCAGTCGTTCGGCCTCTCCGTCAGTTCCGAATCGGCGCTGGCCGCCGGCGTCGTGATGGGGGTGATGATCATCCCCTTCGTGAGCTCGCTCGCCGACGACGTCATCAACGCGGTGCCGCAGTCGCTGCGCGACGGCGCCTACGGCCTCGGCGCCACCCGGTCCGAGACGATCCGCCAGGTGGTCCTGCCGGCGGCGCTGCCCGGCATCGTCGGCGGCGTGCTGCTCGCCGTCAGCCGCGCGATCGGCGAGACCATGATCGTGGTGATGGCCGCCGGCCTCGCCGCGAACCTGACCGCGAACCCGCTGGAAGCGGTCAGCACGGTGACGGTCCAGATCGCCACCCTGCTGGTCGGCGACCAGGAGTTCGACAGCGCCAAGACGCTGTCGGCCTTCGGCCTCGGCCTGGTCCTGTTCGTCTCGACCCTGTGCCTCAACGTCGTCGCCCTGCGGGTCGTCCAGAAGTATCGGGAAAAATATGACTGACTTCGCCGCGAACGACCGCCCGATGCCGGTCTACCAGTCCGACGCCTTCGCGCGGCGCCTGCGCCGCCGCTATGCCGCCGAGCGCCGCTTCCGCCTTTACGGCATCGCCGCGATCGGCGTCGCGCTGGGCATGCTGGCGATCCTGCTGGGCAGCATCGTCAGCAAGGGCTACACGGCCTTCTGGCAGCATGACGTGGTGCTCGAGATCAACTTCGACCCGCAGGAGATCGACCCCGCCGGCACCCGCGACCCGGCCGTGCTCGGCGGCGCCAACTACCAGGCGTTGGCGCGCGAAGCCCTGCGCGAGCGGTTTCCCGAGGTCGACAGCCGGTCCGACCGCCGTGCGCTCAACGACCTGCTGAGCGTCGGCGCCGCCTACGAACTGCGCTCCATGGTGCTGGAGAACCCGGACCTGATCGGGACCCGCCAGGCCGTGCGGCTGCCGCTGTCCGACGACGCGGACCAGCTCCTCAAGGGCAACATCCGGCGCGAGGTCGGCCAGACGGAGCGGCGCGTCGACGACCGGCAGATCGGCTGGATCGACGCGCTCGAGGCGGACGGGGCCGTCGTCTCCGGCTTCAACTGGCGCCTGATGGCCAACGGCGACTCGCGCGAGCCGGAGCTGGCAGGCATCTATGCCGCCGCGATCGGCTCGGCGCTGACCTTGATGATCACGCTGGCGATGGCCGTGCCCATCGGCGTGTCGGCGGCGGTGTACCTGGAGGAGTTCGCTCCCAAGAACCGCTGGACCGACCTGATCGAGGTCAACATCAACAACCTCGCGGCCGTGCCCTCGATCGTGTTCGGCCTGCTCGGCCTCGCGGTGTTCCTGAACCTGTTCGGGCTGCCGCGCTCGGCCCCGGTGGTCGGCGGCATCGTGCTGGCGCTGATGTCGCTGCCGACCATCATCATCACGACCCGCGCCGCGCTGAAGGCGGTGCCGCCCTCGATCCGGGAGGCGGCGCTCGGCATCGGCGCCTCGCGGCTCCAGGTCGTCGGCCACCACGTGCTGCCGCTGGCGATGCCGGGCGTCCTGACCGGCACGATCATCGCCATGGCCCAGGCGCTGGGCGAGACGGCGCCGCTGCTGATGATCGGCATGGTCGCCTTCATCGTCGACATCCCCGGCGGCTTCACGGATGCCGCCACCGTGCTGCCGGTCACCATCTTCATGTGGGCCGACAGCCCCGAGCGCGCGTTCGTCGAGCGGACCTCCGCGGCGATCATGGTGCTGCTGGCCTTCCTGATCGCGATGAACGCGCTCGCGATCATCCTCCGCAAGAAGTTCGAAAGGCGTTGGTAGCCCCCATGGCCGTCCAGACCCAGATGCAGTCCTCCCGCCCCGGGGCCTCCGAGCCGGCCGCGTCCCGCGCCGGGCTCAAGATGGACGCCCGCGACGTCAAGGTCTTCTACGGCTCCAAGCAGGCGCTGAGGGGGATCGACCTCTCGGTCGGCGAATGCCAGGTGACGGCGCTGATCGGGCCGTCGGGCTGCGGCAAGTCGACCTTCCTGCGCTGCCTCAACCGCATGAACGACACGATCGAGAACTGCCGCGTCGAAGGGCTGATCACGCTCGACGGGCAGGATGTCTACGACCGCTCGATCGACGTCGTCCAGCTCCGCGCGCGCGTCGGCATGGTGTTCCAGAAGCCGAACCCGTTCCCGAAGTCGATCTACGACAACGTCTCCTACGGGCCGCGCATCCACGGCCTCGCGGCCGGGCGCGACGAGATGGACGAGGTCGTCCAGAAGAGCCTCCAGCGCGCCGGGCTGTGGAACGAGGTGAAGGACCGGCTGCGCGAGCCGGGCACCGGCCTGTCGGGCGGCCAGCAGCAGCGGCTGTGCATCGCGCGCGCGATCGCGGTCAGCCCGGAGGTGATCCTGATGGACGAGCCCTGCTCGGCACTCGATCCCATCGCGACCGCCCATATCGAGGAGCTGATCGACGAGCTTCGCGAGAACTACACGATCGTGATCGTGACCCACAACATGCAGCAGGCCGCGCGCGTGTCCCAGCGCACCGCCTTCTTCCATCTCGGCGAGATGGTCGAGGTCGGCGACACCGAAGAGATTTTCACCAACCCGCGCGACGAGCGCACCCAGGGCTACATCACCGGCCGCTACGGCTGATCCCGGCCCCCGGGCCGACCCCGGGCCAACACCTCAAGCGGGCGACGCAATGACCAGCGAACACATCGTCAAGTCCTTCGCGCAGGAGCTGCGGCGCCTGTCGAACCTCGTCACCCAGATGGGCGGCGTCGCCGAGGCCCAGGTGGAGGCGTCGATCCAGGCGGTGATGCGCCGCGACGCGGAGCTCGCGGGCCAGGTGATGCGCTCCGACCACCAGGTCGACGAGTACGAGCGCGAGATCGACGCCGAGACGCTGCGCCTGCTGGCCTTGCGCCAGCCCATGGCGTCGGACCTGCGCGAGATCGTCTCGGCCCTGCGGATCGCCGCCGACATCGAGCGCATCGGCGACTACGCCGCCAACATCGCCAAGCGCTCGATCGCGCTGGCGCAGGTGCCGGCCGTCCGCCCGGCCGCCGGCATCCCGCGCATGGGCCGGCTCGTCCAGGAGATCATGAAGGAGGTCCTGGACAGCTACATCGACCGCGACGTCGAGAAGGCGGTCGCGGCGCGCCGGCGCGACGAGGAGCTGGACGACCTGTACACCAGCATGTTCCGCGAGGTCCTGACCTACATGATGGAGGACCCGCGCAACATCACGCCCTGCACCCATCTGCTGTTCATCGCGAAGAACCTCGAGCGGATCGGCGACCATGCGACAAACATCGCCGAGACGATCCATTTCCTGGTCGTCGGCCAGCCCCTGACGGGCGACCGGCCGAAGGCCGACACCAGCTACGCCGTCACGGCGCCGGCCGGCGAGGACGCGCAATGAGCGAGCTTGCGGAAAGACGGCCCATGGACGACCGGCGCTCGAACACCGCGCTGAAGCCGCTGGTCCTCCTCGTCGAGGACGAGGCGGACCTCGTGACGCTGCTGCGCTACAACCTCGAGAAGGAAGGCTTCCGCACCCTGGTCGCCGGCGACGGCGAGGAGGGGATCCTGCTCGCGACCGAGCAGGCGCCGAACCTGATCCTGCTGGACTGGATGCTGCCGCTGACTTCCGGGATCGAGGTGTGCCGCCAGCTCCGGCGCAACGCGAAGACGCGCGACATCCCGATCATCATGCTGACCGCGCGCGGCGAGGAGGCGGACCGGGTGCGCGGGCTGAACTCCGGCGCCGACGACTACGTCGCGAAGCCGTTCTCGCCGACCGAGCTGGTCGCGCGCATGCGCGCCGTGCTGCGCCGCGCCACTCCCGGCCTCTCGGACGAGCTGCTGCGCTTCGGCGACATCGAGATGGACCTCGCCGCCCACCGCGTCCGCCGCAACGGCCGCGACGTCCATCTGGGGCCGACCGAGTTCCGGCTGCTGCGCCACTTCATGCAGCATCCCGGCCGCGTCTTCTCGCGCGAGCAGCTGCTGGACCTGGTCTGGGGACACGACGTCTATGTCGAGCTGCGCACGGTCGACGTCCATATCCGGCGCTTGCGCAAGGCGCTGAACGAGGACACCGAGACCGACCTGATCCGTACGGTCCGCTCGGCAGGCTACGCCCTCGACCTGAAGACGGGGTGATCGGCGGTGCATGGCTTGCACATCCCATCCGGCGGATGTAATCCTATTGTGTGCAAATACCCCTCCGTCCTGATGCATGCCGTCCCGTCTTCGCACCAGTCGAACCCAGTCAGTCGGCTTTCCTGAGAGCCTGGGGGACCTCGTTTCCCATAGGTGAACACATCTACACGATGCGCTTCGAACTGGCTGACGCGGCCGATCTCGGATTGGACGGCTTTTTCGAGGAGCAGCGGCTGAGATCCTCCGCGGACAATGCCGCACATTTCGTAAAATTCGACAACGCGATCAACGAGTTGGACGTCGGTTCAGAGTTTAGGCGTCTTGCGAAGGATGAGCGTTTGTCGACTGGAGAAATCCGCCTGCTCGCCGACCGTCTTGCGGAGGGTATTAGAAGTTTCTGCAACGATTCAGCCGTCGGAACGATTATAGGAGTGCCCAATGATGCGGCACTGGCGCGTTGGTACGCGCGTTTGTGCTCTGCTGCATCAATGACGGACTACTTGATCGGAATGCGTGAGACGCGCTACCATACCCGGAATGTTCTAGTTATTCACAGGCTATGAGTTATGGGCGTCAACTCGCGTTTCAGCGACTCGCCAAGTGAGCTTACGGATCGCATCACGCGAGCCAGGGAAGATCATGAGACGGCCTTGCGGGAGCGGGTTCGTCGAGGCGAGCTTACGCTGGAGACCTACCTTACTAAGCATAAGGGCTTCACGCCCGAGCATGCCGCCGCCATGACCTCGCGCTTCAGGAAAGCAATCGGGGTCCGGTAGACTGCCGGCCGAAACGCCGCCTGTTCAAACGAAAAGCAGCCGTCCCGGCGTCTCGTTCAGCAGCGTGACGACGCCCGCGCGCACCATTGGCACGTCCTCGCGCAGCTTCGCGTCCTCCATCCCCGCAGCGCGCAGCGCCATCTCGCACACGACGATCCGCACGCCCAGCGCGACGCACGCCTCCAGCAGTTCCTCGAAGCCACCGATCCCGCGGGCGGCGAAGCCGGCGTCGCGCTCGGCCGGGGACGCGCCGTCGTCCGCGGGGTCGAGGCGGTGCCAGCCCGGCCGGCCGGCGTCGTCGGGAGCCGCCAGCGCCGCGACGGCGCGGCCGGTGAAGAACAAGGTGGCCTCGCGGTTGGTCGCGGCCGCGGCACTCGCCATCACCAGCGCGTAATGGACGCGGTCGAAGCCGCCGGAGAAGACGACGAGGCCGAGCCCTTCCGCCGCTGCCGCGCTCACGGCCGGGCTCCCGTCTCGTGGTGGCTCAGGTCCCGGTAGCGCGGCCGGGTGCCGCATAGCGGGCAGTCGGGATCGCGCGGCAGGCGCACCGTGCGGAACGCGACGTCGAGCGCATCGACCATCAGCAGCCGGCCGGACAGGCCGGTGCCGATGCCGAGGATCTCCTTCAGCACCTCGGTCGCCTGCAGGCAGCCGATCGTGCCCGCGAGCGCACCGAGCACGCCGGCCTCCGAGCACGAGGGGATCAGGCCGCGCGGCGGCGGTTCCGGATACAGGCAGCGGTAGCAGGGATGGGGCGCTCCGAGATGCGCCTTGAAGGTCGAGAGCTGCCCGTCGAAGCGCAGCAGCGCCGCCGACACCAGCGTCCGCCCCGCGAGGAAGCACGCGTCGTTGAGCAGGAAGCGGGTCGCGAAGTTGTCGGTGCCGTCGGCGACGACGTCGAAGCTTGAGACCAGGTCCAGCGCGTTGGCCGGGGTCAGGCGTTCGGCGAAGGCCGATACCCTGACGTCCGGGTTGAGCGCGCGGATGCGCTCGGCCGCGCTGTCCACCTTCGGCCGGCCGAGCCCGCCCGTGTCGTGGATCACCTGGCGCTGGAGGTTGGACAGGTCCACCGTGTCATGATCGACAACGCCGAGCGTGCCCACCCCGGCCGCGGCCAGGTACATCAGCAGCGGCGCGCCGAGGCCGCCGGCCCCCACGACCAGCACGCGCGCCTCCAGCAGGCGGCGCTGGCCGGTGCCGCCCACCTCGGGCAGCAGGATGTGGCGCGCATAGCGCTCGATCTCGGTCTCGGTGAAGTCCATGGCCCGCAGGTTAGCACGCGCCGGCCCCTGCGCAATGCGTCGCGGCGACGGCTGTTGGGGCCTGCATACCGACCGGTACCGACTGAAAGCGACCGAAAGGGAAAGGAAGCCCGATGAGCATCCGAGCGATGATCGCGACCCATCCCGACGTGAAGGGCAGCGTCAACGAGGCGCTGGTCCGCTGCATCGAGGAATGCGCCGCCTGCGCCCTGACCTGCCTGTCCTGCGCGGACGCGTGCCTGGCGGAGGAGGGGGTCGAGCGGCTGCGCCAGTGCATCCGGCTCAATCTCGACTGCGCGGATGTCTGCGACGCGACGGGGAAGGTGGCGCTGCGGCGCACTGGCTCCAACGAGGAGGTGATCCGCCGCATGCTGGCCGCGTGCGAGACGTCCTGCCGCCTGTGCGCCGAGGAATGCGAGCGTCATGCCGGCATGCACGACCACTGCCGGGTCTGCGCCGAGGCCTGCCGCCGGTGCGAGCAGGCCTGCCGCACGGCGCTGGCGAGCATGGCGGCCTGACGAGGCCGCCGTTCCCTCTCCCGCGCAGCGCCGGAGAGCCGGCGGGAGAGGGGAGCCGCGGGTCAGTCCAGCCCTTCGAACAGGGCGGTCGAGAGATAGCGCTCGGCGAAGCTCGGCAGGACCGCGACGATCAGCTTGCCCTTCATCTCCGGGCGGGCGCCGACCTCGAGGGCCGCCGCGAGGGCGGCACCCGACGAGATGCCGATCGGCAGGCCTTCCAGGCGCGCCGCCGCCCGCGCGGTCTCGAACGCGCGCTGGTTGGAGATGCGCACCACCTCGTCGATCAGCTTCGTGTCGAGGATGTCGGGAACGAAGCCGGCGCCGATCCCCTGGATCTTGTGCGGGCCGGGGATGCCGCCCGACAGGACGGGGCTGTCCTCGGGCTCGACCGCGATCGCCCGGAACTCGGGCTTGCGCGCCTTGATCACCTCCGCGACGCCGGTCAGGGTGCCGCCGGTGCCGACGCCGCTGATCAGCACGTCGGCGCGGCCGGCCGTGTCGCGCCAGATCTCCTCGGCCGTGGTCCGGCGGTGGATCTCGGGGTTCGCGGGGTTCTTGAACTGCTGCAGCATGTAGGCGTCGGGCTCGGAGGCGAGCAGCTCCTCCGCCTTGCGGATCGCGCCCTTCATGCCTTCCGGGGCCGGGGTCAGCACCAGTTCCGCGCCCAGCAGCTTCAGCATCTTGCGCCGTTCCATCGACATGCTCTCGGGCATGGTCAGGACCAGGCGGTAGCCCTTGGCGGCGGCGACGAAGGCGAGCGCGATTCCGGTATTGCCGGAGGTCGGCTCGATCAGGGTCGTGCGGCCGGGCGCGATGCGGCCTTCGGACTCGGCCGCCTCGATCATCGCGAAGCCGATGCGGTCCTTCACGCTCGAAAGCGGGTTGAAGAACTCGCATTTGCCGACGATCTCGGCCTCGACGCCGTGTTCGGCGGCGAGCCGGCGGACGCGGACCAGGGGCGTCGCTCCGATCGTGTCCAGGATGCCATCGTAGATCTTGCCGCGGAACTCGGCCTGGGACTCGGCCATGATGTCACTCCATCGAAGCGTCTGGTGGTCGGTGTTCAGATCGTGAAATCGATCCGCGCCTGGGACTCGCTCTCGATCCCGGCGCGGTTCGCCTGGAGGCACAGGTCCTCGATCGTGGTCCGGTCGAGCCTGGCCATGCACTCCTCCTGCAGCTCCATCCACATCGGCCGGACGACCTTGTGGCCGAGCACGGAGCCGGTCGGCTCCTCGAACGGGTCGGACGCCGTCTCCATGCTGCGCACGACGCGGACGATCTCGCCGACGCTGATGCGGCGGCGCTCGCGGGCGAGGCGGTAGCCGCCGCGCGGCCCCCGCACGCCCGAGAGGATGCCTTCGCGCACGAGTTGCTGGAGCACCTGCTCCAGGTAGCGCTTGGGGATGCCCTGCCTGCGCGTGATCTCGCCGCTCTGCACCGGCTCGCTGCCGGAGTTGTAGGCGATGTCCAGCACGGCTTCGATGGCAAACATCAGCTTCTTAGAAACACGCAGCATCGGTGTCGTATCGGCCGGTTTCCGGTGAATTCACATCTTATGCCGGGGGAAATGGGGGCGATAGATCCTATTTCCCAGTCCCGTACTGCCGATTTCTACAGCGCCGCCCAGCCTCAGGTCGTGAAATGCAGCGCGATCCGCTCGGCGAGCCTGGCCGCCACCTCGTCCTTGCCGGCCCTCGGCCAGGATTCGACGTCGTTCCCGTCCCGGGTCAGCAGGTGCACGGCGTTGCTGTCGCCGCCGAAGACGCCGCTGCCCGGCGACACGTCGTTGGCGAGGATCCAGTCGCAGCCCTTTCGCCGCAGCTTGGCGCCGGCATGCTCGAGGACGCGCTCGGTCTCGGCGGCGAAGCCGACCACGAGGCGCGGGCGCACCGGCCCGGGCCGCGACAGGGTCGCCAGGATGTCGGGGTTCTCGGCCAGGACGAGGCGGGGCGGGCCGCCGCCCTCCTTCTTCAGCTTCTGGCCGGCCGCCTCGAACCGCCAGTCGGCGACCGCGGCGGCGCAGACCGCGACGTCGGCCGGCAGCGCCGCCTCGCAGGCCGCCAGCATCTCGCGCGCCGTCTCGACCCGCAGCACCGCCGCACCGGCGGGGTCGGGCTCGTGCGTCGGGCCGGAGACCAGCGTTACCCGGGCGCCCAGGCGGGCCAGCGCCGCCGCGACGGCATGGCCCTGCTTGCCCGAGCTGCGGTTGGCGATGTAGCGCACGGGGTCGATCGGCTCGTGGGTGGGGCCGCTCGTCACCAGCGCGTGCAGCCCGGCCAGCGGGCGCGGCGGCGCCTGCTCCGCGAAGAACGCGGCGATCGCGGCGACGATCGCCATCGGCTCGCTCATGCGGCCGGCGCCGACCTCCCCGCAGGCCATGTCCCCGCTGTCCGGGCCGACCCGGCGCACCCCGCGCGCCTCCAGGGTCGTGACGTTGGCGCGGGTCGCGGGATGGACCCACATCATCACGTTCATCGCAGGTGCTACCAGGACCGCCTTGTCGGTGGCGAGCAGCGCCGTCGTCGCGAGGTCGTCGGCGAGGCCGGCCGCCATCTTCGCGAGGATGTCGGCGCTGGCCGGCGCCACGACGACGAGGTCGGCCTCGCGCGAGAGGCGGATATGCCCCATCTCCGCCTCGTCGGTCAGCGACCACAGGTCGGTGAACACCTTCTCCTCGGAGAGCGCCGATACCGACAGCGGCGTCACGAACTTGCTGCCGCCCGCGGTCAGGACGCAGCGCACCCGGCAGCCGCGCTCCTTCAGCCGGCGGATCAGCTCCAGGCTCTTGTAGGCCGCGATCCCGCCCGAGATGATCAGCAGGATGCGCTTGCCGTCGAGAAGTGCGAGGTCGCTCACGGGATCGGTCCCTGTCGGTTCGGCGTGGGTCCCGGGTCCATCTATCGCATGTCGCGCGGCCGCTGTCAGGCCCCTCCCGGCCCGGTGCGGTTTTCGGCACCGCCTCTCGACGGCGGGTCGAGCGGGAAGGCCAGCACGAACACCGTGCCGCCGTCGTTCCGGAACTCGTGGCGCCCGCCGATCTGCTGCGCCAGCGCGCGGATGAGGCGGCTGCCCATCCCGCTCGTCCATTCCGGGGAATGGCCTATGCCGTCGTCCCGGACCCGCAGGACCGCCCGATCCGCCTCCGCCGTCTCGTTCCGGAGGCTCACCTCGATCAGGCCGGCGCGGCCGTCGGGAAACGCATGCTTGAACGCGTTCGAGACCACCTCGTTGACGATGAGGCCCAGCGGCAGCGCCTGGTCGGGGCTGACCATCACGGGAGAGAGCGCGCACGAGACCTCGACCTCGGAGCCGTAGGCGCCGCGCAGGGCCTCGACCAGCGTGCGGACGTAGTCGGACGCGTCGAGCCGGTCGAAGCGGTCGGAGCGGTAGACATGCTCGTGCATGGCCGCCATCGCCGTGATTCGGCGCATCAGCTCCTGCTTCGGCTCGGCCGGCCCGGGCTGCAGCCGGACGAGGGCCGCGACGGTCTGCAGGTTGTTCTTCACGCGGTGGTGGATCTCCCGGAACAGGGTCCGGTTATCTTCGAGGGCGCCGGCGAGCGCGTGGCGCGCCTGCTCCTCCCGGTGCAGCAGCCGCACCACCCACAGCGACACCAGCAGCAGGGCGAGCCCGACCGGCGCCGCCACGAGCGCGATTTCGTTCGTGCGGCGGAACAGGTTGTCGGCCAGGCTGCTGGCGGGCACGCCGACGACGGTCACCAGGGGCAGGCCCTCGACGCGGCGGTATCCGACGATCCGGCTCACCCCGTCCGCCGGAGAGGCCGCGGCCTCGTAGAAGCCTTCCGGGGCGGCCGGAAGGTACCGGGTGAACAGGACGTAGTCGGCCAGGTTGAGCGTCCGCTCCGGGATCGGGTAGCGCGTCACGAGCCACCCGTCGTCGCGGAGCAGGCCGACCGTGGAGCCCGGGCCGAGGTCCATCGAGGCCCAGAACTGCGCCATGAGGTCGGCGGGCACGTAGACGACGACCGCGCCGAGGAACCGCCCCTCCCTCTCGATTCTGTAGCCGATCGGGAACACCTTGCGGCCGGTGACGCGGCCGGTCAGCAGCGGCCCGATGTGCCATTCCGCGCCCGCCTTCAGCGCCTGGAAGTAGTCGCGCTGCGCGACGTTCGCCTGTATGCCGGCCGCCTCGTTGCTGAGCATCGAATCGCCGTCGGCGTCGAACACCCAGATGGGGACCGCGCCCGGCAGCGCCGCGACGGCCTCGTTGAGGTCCTTCACGGTGGAGGCGGCGAAGAGGTCCGGCCTGCCGGCCATGGACTCTGCCACCCGCCGCAGCGCCTGGAGATTGGCTTCGACGAGCCAGCGGACATGCGTCGAGGCGGTATAGGCCGCGCTGACCGCCCTTCCCTCGACGGCGCGCCGCGCGTCGCGCTGGGCCTGCCAGACGGAAACGCCCGCCAGCAGCAGCACGAGCGCCAGGAGCAGGCCGATCAGGGCGAACGCCGAGACGGTCGCGCGGCTCACCGGCCGTGCTTCCGGCGTGGGCTCCTTCCCGGGGTCAACTGCGCTCAACGGCCGCTCCCAAGCTCTGATCCGCTCACTCGGGGGCGTCCGGAACCCGGGGGCCCTCCCTTTCGCTCTGCTCCATCCTCATAGCACGGACTTGCGCCGGCTTCGCGGATGGATTCTCCGGCCGCCCGTCCGTCCTCAGGTCAGCAGCGCCGCCAGCAGCGCCGCGAACACCGCGGTCGCGATCCATACCGGCCAGACCATGCGCTGGCGCTTCGCGCCGTAGCGGTTCAGCAGCTCGTTCAAGGTCTCGGGATGCGCCTTCAGCCCGGCCTCGGTCAGCATGCGGGTCAGCCGCTCGGCATGGCGCAGGGCCGACGGCAGGTCGCGCACGACCCGCAGGAACGTCTCCAAATCGTCGGCCAGCCGCGCCTCCGGACCCCGGTTCTCGCGCATCCAGGCCTCGATCAGCGGCCGGACCAGCTCCCACATGTTGATGTCGGGGTTGAGCGCGCGCCCGACCCCCTCGGCGGTCAGCATGCTTTTTTGCAGCAGGAGGAGCTGGGGCTGCGTCTCCATCTCGAACTGCTCCGTCACCGCGAACAGCTGGGCCAGCAGCCGGCCGATCGAGATGTCGTGCAGCGGCTTGTTGAGCAGCGGCTCGCCGATCGCGCGGCAGGCCTGGGTGAAGGTTTCCAGCGACTGGTGCGCCGGCACGTAGCCGGCCTGGAAATGGACGACCGCGACCCGCCGGTAGTCGCCGTTGAGGAAGCCCAGCAGCATGTCCGCGAGATAGGTGCGCGTCGCCCGGTCGAGCCGGCCCATGATGCCGAAATCGACCGCGACGACGTTGCCCTCGGTATCGACGAACAGGTTGCCGGGATGCAGGTCGGCGTGGAAGAAGCCGTCGCGGAACACCTGGTTGAAGAAGGCGGCCGAGGCCTTCGCCAGCACCTCGTCGGGATCGAAGCCGGCGGCGCGGATGCCGTCCACCTCGTCGACCTTGATGCCCCGCACGCGCTCCAGCGTCAGCACCCGCTGGCTGGTCCGGTCCCAGTCGATGCCGGGCACGCCGAAGGTCGGGTCGTCGCGGAAGTTCTGCGACAGCTCGGACGCGGCGGCGGCCTCCATGCGCAGGTCCATCTCCATCCTCACCGTGTCGGCGAAGATGTCGACGACCTCGTTCGGCCGCAGCCGCTTGAGGCGCGGCTGGATCCAGAGCGCGAGCCCGGACAGCCAGCGGAACAGGTCCAGGTCGCGCTGGAACGCGCGCTCGATGCCCGGCCGCAGGATCTTGACCGCGACCTCGCGCGGCGGGGGATCGTCCTCCGGGGCGCCGGGGACGGGCGGCAGGACCGCGAAATGGACCTGCGCGATCGAGGCGGCGGCGACCGGCCGGTCGTCGAAGGACGCGAACAGCTCGTCGACCGGGCGGCCGAACTCCTCCTCGACGATGCGGCGCGCCTGGGCGGCGGGGAAGGGCGGCAGCTTGTCCTGCAGCCGCGCGAGGTCGGCCGCCACCTGCTCGCCGACGAGGTCGGAGCGCGTCGACAGGATCTGGCCGAGCTTGATGAAGCTGGGGCCGAGCTCGGTCAGCGCCGCCGCCAGCCGCTCGCCCGGCCGGCCGGGGACGTCGCGCCGGCGGATCGGGGCGGTCAGCAGCGCGTAGCCGGGCGCCACGTCGCGCAGCTCGTCCGCGAACAGCGCGTCGTAGCGGCCCAGCGTGCGCAGGATCACCGCCAGGCGGGCGAGGTTGCGAATCGTGCGGAACATCGTCGCCCGGTGCCGTCAGAGGCGCCAGCCGGAATGGATCGCCGCGATCCCGCCGGTCAGGTTGCGGTAGCGGACCTGGCCGAAGCCGGCCGCGCGGATCCTGCCGGCGAGCGCTTCCTGGTCGGGGAAGCGGCGGATGCTCTCGACCAGGTACTGGTAGGACTGGCGGTCCCCCGCCACCAGTTGGCCCAGGCGCGGCAGGACCGAGAAGGAGTAGCGCTCGTAGATCCCGGCCAGCAGCGGCACCACGACGCGGGAGAATTCCAGGACGAAGAACCGGCCGCCCGGGCGGAGCACCCGGTGCGCCTCGGCGATGGCGGCGTCGATGCGGGTGACGTTGCGCAGGCCGAAGGCGATCGTGTAGGCGTCGACCGACCGGTTCGCGACCGGCAGGCGCTCGGCGTCGCCGACGGCCCAGTCGACGTTCTCCAGCACGCCGCGGTCGATCGCGCGGTCGCGGCCGACGCGGATCATCTGCTCGTTGATGTCGACGACGTGGACGAAGGCCGAGGGCGCGCGCTCCAGGAAGCGCAGGGCCACGTCGCCGGTGCCGCCCGCGACGTCGAGCAGGACCATGCCCGGCCTCGGCGCCACCAGGTCGACCAGCGTCGACTTCCACAGCCGGTGCACGCCCGCCGACATCAGGTCGTTCATCAGGTCGTAGCTCGGCGCCACGTTGTCGAACACCTGGCGCACCAGCGGCGCCTTGCCCTCGGGGTCGACGGGGCGGAAGCCGAACCAGTGGGCCTCGGAGGCGGCGGGCGGATCGGTGTCGGGCGGGAGGTTCTCTGCCATGGCGCGCACCATACAGGCTCGCCGCGCGGGGTGCCAGATCGCAGCCGGGCCGGCGGGGCGGGGCGAGGCCTTGCCGATTGGCCGGCCGGCGGAGTCCGGCTATACATGGGCGCATGCCCGAACTCCCCGAAGTCGAAACGGTCTGCCGCGGCCTCGCCTCCAGCCTCGAGGGGCGCCGGCTCGTGTCGGTCGAGATGCGCCGGCCGGACCTGCGCGTCCCGCTGCCGCCCGACCTGCCCGAGCGGCTGGCCGGGCGCCGGGTCGAGGCGGTCGGCCGGCGCGCGAAGTACATCGTCGTGCGCCTCGACGACGGGACCGCGCTGCTGTGCCATCTCGGCATGTCGGGGCGCATGACGGTCGGCCGCGACCTCGGCCCGCCGGGCCGCCACGACCACGTCATCGTCAAGGTCGAGGACGGGACCGAGGTGCGGTTCAACGACGCGCGCCGATTCGGGCTGATGGCGCTGGCCGACGCCGACGCGCTCGACCTCCACCCGCTGCTGGCCGCACTCGGGCCCGAGCCGCTCGGCAACGCCTTCGGCGCCGGCGTGCTGGTCGAGCGGCTGGCCGGGCGCCGGACGCCGATCAAGGCGGCGCTGCTGGACCAGACCGTGGTCGCTGGGATCGGCAACATCTATGCCTGCGAGGCCCTGTTCCGGGCCGGGATCGGCCCGTTGCGCCCGGCCGCCTCGGTGACCGGGCGCGACGCCGAGCGGCTGGTGGCGGCGATCCGCGACGTGCTGGCCGAGGCGATCGAGGCCGGCGGCTCCACCTTGCGCGACTACGTCCAGGCGTCAGGCGAGCTCGGCTACTTCCAGCACCGCTTCGCCGTCTACGACCGCGAGGGCGAGCCCTGCCCGGGCTGCACCTGCGACGTGGCGCGGACCGGCGGCGTCCAGCGCATCATCCAGAGCAATCGATCGACTTTTTATTGTCCGCGGCGCCAGGGCTGAGGTAGTAGCAGTGGCCATGATCCGGGTCCCCGTCCTGTTTCCGGCGCTCGTCGCCGGGCTGCTGTGGGCAGCCTCCCCCGGGGCCGGCGCCGCCGGGCCCGGCTTCGTCGTCGGCATCGGCGACCTGCCGCTGATGGAGGGGCTGGTCCCCGTGACCGGGCAGGTGGTCCTGTTCGACAAGCCCGACGGCAGGATCGTCCAGGCCGTGGCGCGCGGGGACATGGCCCCGGCGGAGGTGCGGGGTTTCTACGCCCGCACGCTGCCCCAGCTCGGCTGGCGGCCGGCCGGGCCCGACCGCTACGCGCGGGACGGAGAGGTCCTGGCGCTCGAATTCGTCGGTCGGCCGGAGCGCCGGCCCCCGGACCGGGGGCCGGTGACCGTCCGCTTCATCCTCAACCCCCAATAGACCCCGCGCATCCTGCGGGGTCGCCCCGAACGGAGACTGTGAGCGATGGCCTACGAGAACATCCTGGTCGAGACCCGCGGGCGCGTCGGCCTGATCACGCTGAACCGCCCCAAGGCGCTGAACGCGCTGTCCGACAAGCTGGTGACGGAGCTCGGCCAGGCGGTCGACGCGTTCGAGGCCGACCCCGAGATCGGCTGCCTCGTGCTGACCGGCAGCGAGAAGGCGTTCGCGGCCGGCGCGGACATCAAGGAGATGGCGAGCCAGGGCTACATGGACGTCTATCTCGGCGACTTCATCACCAAGAAGTGGCAGCGCGTCGCCCAGTGCCGCAAGCCCGTGATCGCGGCCGTGGCGGGCTACGCGCTCGGCGGCGGCTGCGAGCTGGCGATGATGTGCGACTTCATCCTGGCCGCCGACACCGCGAAGTTCGGCCAGCCCGAGATCACGATCGGCACCATCCCCGGCTCGGGCGGGACCCAGAGGCTGACCCGCTTCGTCGGCAAGTCCAAGGCGATGGAGATGTGCCTGACCGGCCGCATGATGGATGCCGAGGAGGCCGAGCGCGCCGGACTGGTCAGCCGCATCATCCCCGCCGCCGACCTGCTGGACGAGGCGATGAAGGTCGCCGAGCGCATCGCGTCGATGTCGCTGCCGGCCGCGATGATGACCAAGGAGGCGGTGAACCGGGCCTACGAGACCTCGATGGAAGAGGGGATGCGCTTCGAGCGGCGCCTGTTCCACTCCACCTTCGCGACCGAGGACCAGAAGGAGGGCATGGCCGCCTTCGTCGAGAAGCGCCAGCCCCGGTTCAAGCATCGCTGACAGGTCCGCCCGGCGTTTCTGCCCGGCGGTCCTGCCCGACCGTCCCACTTGACTCTTCCGATGCGGCGCGGATATAAGGCGCGCTCGCATTCGGCACAGGGTGTGTCCGCAGAAGGTTTTGTCATGGCCAACCACAAGTCCGCAGAGAAACGTATCCGCCAGACCGAGCGGCGCACCGAGATCAATCGTGCCCGGGTCAGCCGCGTCCGCACCTTCGTGAAGAAGGTCGAAGTCGCGATCCAGTCCGGCGACAAGGCCGCCGCCAACGAAGCGCTCCGTCTCGCCCAGCCGGAGATGATGCGCGGCGTGACCAAGGGCGTGCTGCACAAGAATACCGTGTCGCGCAAGCTGTCGCGCCTGTCGCACCGCATCAAGTCGCTCTGACCGGACGACCGGGAACGGGGCCGCGCCCTTCGGGGCGCGGCCCTTTTCGTTGCCGGTGCCGTTCGGGCCGGCCCCGTTCGGGTCGGATGCCGTCCGTGCCCACCGCTTCGAACGAATTTTGCTTTTTGCTCCGTTCGCGGTTCGGCCCCATTGTCAGCTTTTCGTCACGAGTCTAGAGTTGCTCGTTGCGTGCGCCGCCGCGACGCCGTTCGCAGAACAACAGGCGGCCGTCGGTTGAAACGCAAATCCGGGAACGCTCTAATGGATTGTCCAGGGAAGAAAAGCGAACTTTTCACCCATCGGATCGTCCCAAATTACATAAAAAGCATTTGATGTATCCTGTGGCGGGCGCGTGCCCGCTACTGGGGAGGGCAATGTCGTCTCTTCGTCCGGGTTTCCTGGTCTGCGGGAACGTCCGCGGGCCGGCCGGCGAAAATGGGGCGGTCGCTGTTTCGTAGGGGGCTGTGCGGCACCGTGGGCGACGGTGCCGTGCCGCCGTGTCCGTGGGATGGGCGCGGCGTGGGCGGGAGCGTATGAGGCATGTCGGTGAGCGGTTCGTTGGATCAGCAGTGGGCGCGCGTTCGCGGTCGCCTTCGCGACGAGGTGGGCGAGACGGCGTTCGGCCGCTGGCTCAAGCCGCTCTGCGTCACCGAGCTGCGCGGCTCGGAGCTGCGCATCGCGGTCCCGACCCGGTTCATGCGCGACTGGGTGCTGACCCACTACGCCGACCGCATCCGCGCGCTGTGGGTCGGCGAGAACCCGCACGTCCAGTCCGTCGAGATCATGGTGGCGCCCCAGCGGGTCGAGATCGGCTCCTCGGCCAATGACGACGACGGGTTGCCGCCGGTGCCGGTGCCGGTCGAATCGGACAGCGATCCCGACCGGGCGACGCCCCTGGCGCTGCCCGAGCGCGACGACCAGTTCGCCCATCTCGACCCGCGCTTCACCTTCGAGAATTTCGTCGTCGGCAAGCCGAACGAGCTCGCCCACGCGGCGGCGCGGCGGGTCGCCGAGGCGAGCTCCGTCACCTTCAACCCGCTGTTCCTCTATGGCGGGGTCGGCCTCGGCAAGACCCACCTGATGCATGCGGTCGCCTGGGCGATCCGCAAGCGCGACCCGAATCGGCGCGTGCTGTACCTCTCGGCCGAGAAGTTCATGTACCAGTTCATCCGGGCGCTGCGCTTCAAGGACACCATGGCCTTCAAGGAGCAGTTCCGCTCGGTCGACGTGCTGATGATCGACGACGTCCAGTTCATCAGCGGCAAGGACAGCACCCAGGAGGAGTTCTTCCACACCTTCAACGCGCTGGTGGACCAGAACCGCCAGGTCGTGATCTCGGCCGACAAGTCGCCCTCGGACCTCGAGGGCATGGAGGAGCGGCTGCGCTCGCGCCTGGGCTGGGGGCTGGTGGCCGACATCCACCCCACCACCTACGAGCTGCGCCTGGGCATCCTCCAGGCCAAGGCGGAGGGGATGCGGGCCCAGATGCCGGCGAAGGTGCTGGAGTTCCTGGCCCACAAGATCACCTCCAACGTGCGCGAGCTGGAGGGCGCGCTGAACCGCATCGTCGCCCATTCCGAGCTGGTGGGCCGGGCGATCACGCTCGAATCGACCCAGGAGGTGCTGCACGACCTGCTGCGCGCCAACGACCGCCGGGTCACGATCGACGAGATCCAGAAGCGCGTGGCCGAGCACTACAACATCCGCCTGTCCGACATGAGCTCGGCGCGCCGGGCCCGCGCGGTGGCGCGGCCGCGCCAGGTGGCGATGTACCTCGCCAAGCAGCTGACCCAGCGCTCGCTGCCCGAGATCGGGCGCAAGTTCGGCGGGCGCGACCACACGACCGTGATGCACGCGGTGCGCAAGGTCGAGGAGCTGGTCTCGACCGACGCGAGCTTCTCCGAGGACGTGGAGCTGCTGCGCCGCATGCTGGAGGGTTGATCCCGGCGTCGCGGCCGGCGACGACGATTTCCTTCGAAATAGCGGCGTTTGTGGTATATTCGGCGCCCGTTTCGCCGGGACGGCCTGCCGGCCGCGCGGCGCGACGGGTCCCTGCCAGAACCCCAGCCGCCCGGACACCATGAAGATCACGATCGAACGCGCAGCGCTCCTCCGGTCTCTCGGACACGTGCAGAGCGTGGTGGAACGGCGGAACACGATACCGATCCTCTCCAACGTGCTGCTGCGCGCGGGCGACGGGGAGCTGGCGCTGACCGCGACCGACATGGACCTGGAGATCGTCGAGTCGGTCCCGGCGGAGGTGCTGCGGCCGGGATCGACGACCGCGCCGGCGCATACGCTCTACGACATCGTGCGCAAGCTGCCGGACGGCTCCCAGATCGAGCTGGACTGCGGCGACGGCAACGTGCTGACGCTGCGTTCCGGCCGCTCCAACTTCAAGCTGGGCTGCCTGCCGATCGAGGACTTCCCCCAGATGTCCGGCGGGGAGATGGCGCACTGCTTCACGCTGCAGGCCGGCGACCTGCGCACCCTGGTCGACCGCACGCGCTTCGCGATCTCGACCGAGGAGACGCGCTACTACCTGAACGGCATCTATCTCCATTCCGCGCGCGGCCAGTCCGGCGAGGCGGACGTGGCGGTGCTGCGCGCGGTCGCGACCGACGGCCACCGCCTGGCCCGGGTCGAGATGCCGCTGCCCGACGGGGCGGAGGGCATTCCCGGCGTGATCGTGCCGCGCAAGACCGTCGCCGAGATCCGCAAGCTGATCGACGAGGCCGCCGACCGGATCGAGGTCAGCCTGTCGGAGACCAAGGTCCGGTTCGGCTTCGACAGCATCGTCGTGACCTCGAAGCTGATCGACGGCACCTTCCCGGACTACGAGCGCGTGATCCCGACCGGCAACGACAAGGTCATGGAGGTCGCGGCCCGCGTCTTCGCGAGCGCGGTCGACCGCGTCGCGACGATCTCGACCGAGAAGAGCCGGGCGGTGAAGCTGAGCCTCGGCCAAGGCTCGCTCGTGCTCTCGGCGACCAGCCCGGAAGCCGGCAGCGCCACCGAGGAACTGGAGGTCTCCTATTCCTCTTCGCCCCTCGAAATCGGTTTCAACTCTCGCTATCTACTGGACATCACGCAGCAGATCGAGGGCGAGGTCGCCCGCTTCACGATGGCCGACGCCGCGTCCCCGACCGTGGTCCGCGACGTCGCCGACGGAGCTGCCCTCTACGTGCTGATGCCCATGCGGGTCTGAGGCCCGCGCCCGACGGCGCGCGCCTCGTCCCGCCCATGACCCCGCCCGGACCGGCATGCCGTCCGGCGGCGGGGCCGGAGACCGATCGCCGTTGCAAGCGCCCACCGCAGCAAGGATGACCGAGGCCAGGCAGGAGGCCGCCCCCGGGCGGCTCGCCGTGCTGCGCCTGACCTTGAGCCGCTTCCGCGGCTACGAGGGGCTGCGCATGGAGCTGGACCCGCGGCCGGTCGTCCTCACCGGGCCGAACGGGGCCGGCAAGACCAACCTGCTGGAGGCGGTCAGCTTCCTCGCTCCCGGCCGGGGGCTGAGGCGCGCGCGTCTGTCCGAGGTCGAGACGATCGTTGCGACGCCTGCCGGGGAGGCGGCCGGGGCGCCTGCCGGTGCGGCGGGGGAGGTGGCCGGCTGGGCGGTGGCCGCCCGGGTGGAGACGCCGCTCGGGCCGGTCGACATCGGGACCGGGCGCGACGGCGCGTCGGCCGAGGCCGCCGAGCGGCGCCAGGTGCGCATCGACGGGCAGCCGGTGCGCGGCCAGATGGCGCTGGCCGAGCATTTCGCCGTGGTCTGGCTGACGCCGCAGATGGACCGGCTGTTCGTCGAGGGGACGGGCGGCCGGCGGCGGTTCCTGGACCGGCTGGTCTTCGGCTTCGACCCCGCGCATGCCGGCCGGCTGAACCGCTACGAGACGGCGCTGCGCGAGCGCGCGCGGCTGCTGCGCGACGCCCGGTCCGGTGCCAGGTCCGGCGGCCGGGCCGAGGATGCGTGGCTGTCGGCGATCGAGAACGAGATGGCGACCACCGGCGTCGCGGTCGCGGCGGCGCGGCGCGACGTGGTGGCGCGGCTGCAGGCCGCGGCCGACCAGGGCCTGGGGCCGTTCCCGCAGGCCGAGCTGGCGGTCGCGGGGGCGGTCGAGGACTGGCTGGCCGGCAGCCCGGCGCTGGCGGTGGAGGACGGGCTGCGCGGCCGGCTGGCCGAGGAGCGGCGGCGCGACGCGCTGACCGGCAGCACCTCGGTCGGGCCGCACCGCAGCGACCTCGTGGTGCGCCACCGCGCCAAGGGCATGCCGGCGGGGCTGTGCTCGACCGGCGAGCAGAAGGCGCTCCTGGTCTCGATCGTGCTCGCGAACGCGCGGCTGGTCGCGGCGGCGCGCGGGGCGGCACCGGTGATGCTGCTCGACGAGGTGGCCGCCCATCTGGACGCCGAGCGCCGCTCGGCCCTGTTCGCGGAGATCCTGGGTCTCGGGGCTCAGGCCTGGATGACCGGCACCGACGCCGGAGTGTTCGCCGAGCTGGGCGACCGGGTCGGCGCCTTCGGCGTGGAGGACGCGAGCGTGACACCGGCCCGATGAGGCGGCCCGATGAGGCGGCCCGGGGCCGGCGGCTTGGCCGCGCCCGGACACTGAAATCACCGATTCCCCGAGGTTTTTCTGTTAGTATGGACCGATGGCACAGGAAGCTCTGAACCCCACCACCGACGGCCCGATTCCCGGTAATCCCGAGGAGTACGGCGCCCATTCGATCACGGTGCTGCGCGGCCTGGACGCCGTGCGCAAGCGACCGGGCATGTATATCGGCGACACCGACGACGGCTCGGGCCTGCACCACATGGTCTACGAGGTGGTGGACAACGCCATCGACGAGGCGCTGGCGGGCTATTGCGACCGGGTCGAGGTCGTGCTGAACGCCGACGGCTCGGTCACGGTGCGCGACAACGGCCGCGGCATCCCGACCGAGATCCATTCCGAGGAGGGCGTGTCGGCGGCCGAGGTCGTGATGACGCAGCTCCATGCCGGCGGCAAGTTCAACCAGAACTCCTACAAGGTGTCGGGCGGCCTGCACGGCGTCGGCGTGTCGGTGGTGAACGCGCTGTCGGACGTGCTGCGGCTGCGGATCTGGCGCCAGGGGCGGCAGTGGGAGATGGAGTTCCGCATGGGCGAGCGGGTCGGCCCGCTGACCGATGTCGGGCCGGCGCCGGTGGTGGACGGCAAGCCGCGCTCGGGCACGGAGGTGAACTTCCGGCCCTCGCCGACGATCTTCACGAAGACCGAGTTCGACTTCGCGACCCTGGAGCACCGGCTGCGCGAGCTCGCCTTCCTGAACTCGGGCGTGCTGCTGGTGCTGATCGACGCCCGCGGGGTCGAGCACAAGACGGTGGAGCTGCATTACGAGGGCGGGCTGCAGGCTTTCGTCGCCTATCTCGACCGCTCCAAGCAGGCGCTGCACAAGACGGTGACGCTGTCGGCGACCCGCACCAGCGAGCTCGGCACCGACGTCACGGTCGAGGTGGCGCTGGAGTGGACGGACAGCTACCACGAGACGACGCTCTGCTTCACCAACAACATCCCGCAGAAGGACGGCGGCACGCATCTGGCCGGCTTCCGCGCGGCGCTGACCCGGACCATCAACGGCTACGCCGCCGAGAGCGGCATCGCCAAGCGCGAGAAGGTGCAGCTCGCCGGCGACGACGCGCGCGAGGGGCTGACCTGCATCGTCTCGGTCAAGGTGCCCGATCCCAAGTTCTCCAGCCAGACCAAGGAGAAGCTGGTCTCCTCGGAGGTGCGGCCGGTGGTCGAGAGCGTGGTCGCGGAGGCGCTGCAGAACTGGTTCGGGGAGCATCCCAACGACGCGAAGAAGATCGTCGGCAAGGTGGTCGAGGCGGCCGCCGCGCGCGAGGCGGCGCGCAAGGCGCGCGAGCTGACGCGCCGCAAGGGGGTGCTGGAGGTGTCCTCGCTGCCGGGCAAGCTCGCGGACTGCCAGGAGCGCGACCCGGCGCTCTCCGAACTGTTCATCGTCGAGGGCGATTCGGCGGGCGGCTCGGCCAAGCAGGGGCGCTCGCGCCAGTACCAGGCGATCCTGCCGCTGCGCGGCAAGATCCTGAACGTGGAGCGGGCGCGCTTCGACAAGATGCTGTCCTCGGCCGAGATCGGTACCCTGATCGCGGCGCTGGGCACCGGCATCGGGCGCGAGGAGTTCGATGTCGCCAAGACCCGCTACCACAAGATCATCATCATGACCGACGCGGACGTGGACGGCAGCCACATCCGCACGCTCCTGCTGACCTTCTTCTACCGGCAGATGCCGGAGGTGATCGAGAAGGGCTATCTCTACATCGCCCAGCCGCCGCTGTACCGCATCAAGCGCGGCAACCAGAAGGAGCGGTACCTGAAGGACGACCGCCAGCTCGAGGACTACCTGATCGGCGAGGGCATCGAGGACGTGGTGCTGGCGTCGGAGGACGGCGGCACGGCGTCCGGCGAGGAGCTGAGGGTTCTGGTCGAGCAGGCGCGCGCCGTGCGCGGCCCGATCGAGACGCTGGCCCGCAAGATCGGCGGCCAGGCCGTGGTCGAGCAGGCGGCGATCGCCAGCGCTCTCGGCGCCGACCTGCTGGCGGACGAGCTGCGCGCCTCGGGTGCGGCGAGTGCCGTGGCGGCGCGCCTGAACCGGCTGCCGAACGCGGACGGGACCTCGGGCGGCTGGACCGGCGAGGCGACGCCGGACGCGATCTACCTGTTCCGCACCCGGCGCGGCGTGACCCACCGCTACATGCTCGACACCGACCTGCTGAACAGCGCCGAGGCGCGGCGCCTGGCGGCCCTGCCCGACGCGTTCCGCACCCGTTTCGGGACCCATGCGAGGCTGCTGCTGAAGGAGAAGGAGCTGCGCCTCGTGACCGGCCCGACCGCGCTGCTGGAGGCGGTGCTGGAGCACGGCCGCCACGGCGCCTCGATCCAGCGCTACAAGGGCCTGGGCGAGATGAACCCGGACCAGCTCTGGGAGACGACGCTCGACCCGACCAAGCGCTCGCTCCTCCAGGTGCGCGTCAACCACGCCGACGAAGCCGAGGAGGTGTTCTCCACCCTGATGGGCGACGTCGTCGAGCCGCGGCGCGAGTTCATCCAGGACAACGCGCTGAAGGTCGCGAATCTGGACGTGTGAGGGTGTGAACGGACCCACAATCTACGAATCTTGACGCATGGAACGCGAACGGGCCCGGTCGGGCCCGTTCGCATGTTCCGATGGCCGCATTCCCGGAATTCGAGGTTCTTGCGTCCGCGGGGCGCCATGGCGAACGCACGACCGATGTCGTTGCGATGCAGCTCGAACGACCGCGGTCCGGCGCAGTCCAATGACGGATTCGGGCCGCGGACCCGTCGCCCAAAAAATATGGGTCGGTTGTCGGGAGGCGCGCCACTCGTTCGTCCTCGGGATACGAAGCAGCGAATTCGCCACCGCTGCAACCATGGCTGCGTTGGTCGCCGTCGCTGTCCTGACGTCGTCGGCCCGAGCCTAGCGAGGAGACAGACATGACCGAACTCGTGAGCTGCCTGTGGTTCGACCACGGCGAAGCACGCAAGGCGGCGGAGTTCTACGCCGCCACCTTTCCCGACAGCCATGTCGGCCGGGTGAACGCGGCCGCGGCCGATTATCCCGGCGGCCGGGAAGGCAACGAGCTGACCGTCGAGTTCACCGTGCTCGGCCAGTCGTTCCTGGGCCTGAACGGCGGCCCTAATTTCAAGGCGAACGAATCCGTCAGCTTCATGGTGCTGACTGAAGACCAGGAAGAAACCGACCGCTATTGGAATGCCATTGTCGGAAACGGCGGCAGCGAAAGCGCCTGCGGCTGGTGCAGGGACCGCTGGGGCTTCTCTTGGCAGATCACGCCGAAGCGGCTGATGGATCTGACGACCGATCCCGACCGCGAGAAGGCCAGGCGTGCGATGGAGGTGATGATGACCATGACGAAGATCGATATCGCGGCGCTGGAAGCGGCGGTAGCAGGCCGACCCGGCCGAGGGAAATGACCATGCCCAACACCGTCAAACTGCACCGGGTCTTCGCCACCAGGCCTGAAAAGGTCTACCGCGCCTTTCTGGAACCTGACGCGGTTGCGAGCTGGCTTCCGCCCTTCGGTTTCACCTGTACGGTCCATGAGCTCGAGGCGAAGGAAGGCGGCAAGCACAGAATGTCCTTCCGGAACTTCACGACCGGGCAAATCCATTCCTTCGGCGGCACCTATCTGAAACTCGTGCCCGGCGAGACGCTCGTCTACAGCGATGTATTCGATGATCCGAACCTTCCGGGCGAGATGAAGGTGACCGTCACGCTGACGGCCGTTTCGGTCGGAACGGAGATGACGGTGGTTCAGGAGAACGTGCCCGATCTGATCCCCGTCGAGGCCTGTTATCTCGGCTGGCAGGAGTCGCTGCGCAAGCTCGCTAAACTCGTCGAGCCCGAAATACGCAATTAACCGTCGGCCCACTCTCATCCGACTGTGTCAGGCGTGTAGAGACAGGCCCTTGGTGGCCTTGTCCACGGCTTTCCTGGCGCCGCGCAGCGCCAGGCCCACGAGGTCGAGGTCGGTCGGGTCCTCGGCCGCGAAAGCCGCCCGGTTGGCGGCGTCGTGGCCGGTGGAGAACATCGCCGCCACGTACGGGACGACCGCGAGGCCGCGTGCCAACGCCTCGCCGTGAGCCGCCTGGAGGCCGGCCTTGTCCGCGGCGAACACCAGCACGGGCTGGCCCAGCATGCGGCCGTAGACCCGGCCGCCCTGGTCGACATAGGGCTCGCCGAGCGCCTCGGGCGCAGCGGCCGCCACCCCGGTGGCGAGGAACGCCGCGACGTTGAGCTTCTGCCAGACCGGGAGGCCGGAGCGGATGATCAGGGCTACCTTGGTGCCGAACATGGTGCGGTCTCCTTCCGCGCCATGTTGGCCGAGGACGGAGGCTCAGTCTGGAACGTTCGTGCGGCCCGAGCGATAGGCGGCGGGCGTCATCCCGTATGCGCGCCGGAACCATCGGCCCAGGTGGCTCTGGTCGGCGAACCCGACCTCGGCCGCGACGGCGGCGGGCGTTTCCCCCTTTGCCAGGAGGCGGCGGGCAGCCTTCAGCCTCAGGCGCACGAGGTAGGCGTGGGGAGAAACGCCAAACGCAGCTCCGAAGACGCGGTTGAGGCGGAACCGATCGACCCCCGAGAGCGAGGCCAGTTCCTCCAGGCCGATATCCTCCGGAAAATGGGCATGGAGAACGTCGCGCGCCCTTGCGGCGACGGCGTCCACCTTTCCCCGCCCCGTCCGCCCGGGGAGCACGTGTCCCCGCAGGCGTTCCGCCAGCCCCTGTATGCCGAGGTCCCGGGCGAGCCTGCCCTCGCCCCCGTGCAGGGCCAGGAAGGCGGACCGGACCGCCTCCGCCAGCCGGGAGTCGTCCGCCAGAGTGTGGCGGAAACCGAGCGGGGCCGTCGGCCCGCCGAGTTCCCTGAGCTCGTCCGAGCGGGCCGCCAGCAGGTTCCGCGGCAGGTAGAGCATGGCGTAGGTGAAGCCCGCCTCCGAGGGGCTGTTCCCGTCATGGGGCTCCCCCGGCTCGATCAGGATCACCCGACCGGGCGTACTGATGTGGACGTGGCCACGGCACTGGAACTCCTGGACGCCCCGTTCCGTGATCCCGACCAGGAAGTCGTCGTGGTCGTGGGGATCGTAGGCGTGCCCGGTGGAGTGCGCACGGATGCTCTCGATGCCGGTTTCCGGGTCGCGGCGGAACGACAGCCAGTCCCTCGCGCTGGGCTCGCCGCGTGCCATGTTCCCAATCCCGGTCGGTTGCGTCCACACCAGCGTACCCAGGCCGGAACCGGTCGGGAAGGCCCATCCCGGGCTGCGCTCCCGATCGAGACGCCGGGCCTGGTGATCGAGACGGGATGCGCAGCCAAGGTGGGCTCCAGGCCGAATCGATTGCCGTTGGGCACGTGCGCTACCTGACGACGTCGAGGCCGAGTGCGCGTAAGGATACGATCCGCCGTCCCACCCGGTTCGCTTCTGTCTGAGTGCCACATCATCCAGAAAGCCGACGCCTCGCATGGAGTCTCACAAGCCAAGCGTCAATGCCGCGACGTATCAAGACAGGCGATGACGTGACGCACGCCCCGCTGCGATCGGTGTTAATTTTCGTTTAATTGACACAAACGGTTTAGGTCTGCTGTAGTACCTGTAAACTGCGACGTACCTTCGGTATTGGCCATATTCGTGCGCGATGGGCCGCCCGGAATTGCGAGAAGACGAGCCCATGCCTGACACCGCCGAACTGACTGTGCCCGACGGACCGACCTCGCTCGCTGGGAAGCTGAACCGTGCGCGGATGGAACTGCTCGACCTGTCCACGCGCAACCGTCTGATCCATGTTCCCCGGCGGTCGAAGACGACGAAGACAGTGGAAGCTGTCGACGAGTTGACCGCCGAGATTTACCGGCTTCTCGTCGCCGAAGGGCGGGCGCTGACCTTCGCGCCCGGACGGAAGGCATCTGGTGAGACCGGGCAGGAGCCCGACAGTGCCGACGCGGAACACGAGATTTCGGAACTCGCCCAGCCAGAAGACGATGAGGTCGACGAACGCGGAGTCGCGCAACGCCACAGCGACACGAGGCTCCAGACGAGGCTGACCTCCGAGGGGCTTCAGAAGCGGCTCCTCACGCTGCACCTCGACGCGAAGACCCTCCAGGAGGAGCAGGGCGTCAATATCCTCTTCCTGGCCATGGGGATGTTGAAATGGTTCGAGGACGCCAACTCGGACATCGAGAGGTTCGCCCCGCTCATTCTCGTGCCCGTCGCGCTCGAGCGCGGGACTGCCGCGGAGCGGTTCCGCCTCCGCTGGCTCCAGGAGGACCCCTCGGCCAACCTCTCGCTGGCCGCTTTGCTGAGGCGCCAGTTCGGCCTTGAACTGCCCGCGTTCATGGAGGGCGACCAGGAGGCGTTCGACCCCGAAGAATACTTCTCCCGTGTCGAGAAGGCCGTCGCCGGCCAGCCTCGCTGGGAGGTGCTCAGGGACGACATCGTCCTCGGGTTCTTCTCGTTCGCCAAGTTCCTGATGTACCGCGACCTGGACCCGGCCACCTGGCCACAAGGAGCGGGCCTCGCAAACCATCCGGTGGTCTCGGCCCTGCTGGGCGACGGATTCCCGGGCTGCGAGCCGCTGTTCGGGGACGACGACCCGATCGACCCGCACGTCGGCCCCGAGGCGTTGGTCCACATCGTCGATGCCGACAGTTCGCAGACGGCCGCTGTCCATGAGGTCCGCCGCGGGCGCCACCTGATCATTCAGGGACCACCCGGAACGGGCAAATCGCAGACCATCGCGAACATCATCGCGTCCGCGGTGGTGGACGGGAAGAAGGTGCTGTTCGTCGCCGAGAAGATGGCTGCCCTGGAGGTGGTGAAGCGCCGATTGGACCAGAGCGGCGTCGGTGACATCTGCCTCGAACTTCACAGCAACAAGGCCAACAAGCGCTCGGTGCTCGAGGAACTCCGGCGTACCTGGGACCTGGGCAGGCCCAACGGGTCGGCGGACGGCGCCCTGATCCGCCAGCTTGGTCAGTACCGGGACAGCCTAAACGCCCATGCGGCGCGCCTCCACAAGCGGCACCAGCCCTCCGACCTCAGCCCTTATCACGCTATCGGGCATCTGGTCCGGCTGCGCCAAGCCGGGCACGAGCCAGCCACGACGGCTCTAGAAGAGCCGGAGCTCTGGGCGAGGCACGACAAGGCGGAACGCGAGCTCCAGCTCAAGGAGCTTGCCGGACGCATCGACGATATCGGCACGCCCTCGCGCCATCCCTGGCGTGGCGTCGGACTTCCCTCGGTCCTGCCGACCGAGCTCCAGCGTCTCGTCACCCGCGTCACCGAGCTCCGCGACCGCGTCTCGAACTTCCTTGCCGACCATGGCACGTTGCAGTCTGCGCTCGGTGTCGAGAGCGAGGCGACCTTCGCTGGAGCGGAGCGGCTGGCGAGGCTGGCGGCACGGGTTGCGGACGCGCCGGACCTGGAGCCGGAAGCATTGGCGTCCAAATGCTGGAGCACCCAAACGGACGAGGTCGCAGACCTTTTGAAGGCCGGGGAGCTGTACGGCGAGGCCCGCCGGGAACTCTCGCAGGTCCTCTCGGACGCCGCCTGGGACACGGACGTGAAGCTGGCGAGGCAGCACATCGCGACCTACGGCGCGGGTTGGCTGCGATGGCTGAAGGGCGACTACAAACGTGCGGATGCGCTGTTCCGGTCGATTCTCGCAGGAAAGCCTCCCAAGACGATTGAGGAGCGGCTACGGCTCCTGGACAGGCTGATCGCCGCGCAGAAGGCGTCCGCCGAACTCGTCCGCAACGAGGCCCTTGGCCGGGAGGTGTTCGGCTCGCGCTGGCGTCGGGAGAAGTCCGACTGGCCGTTGCTTCGCCGTGCCCTCGACTGGACCCGGGGGAACGGCGACGAAAGAATGTCGGAGGAGATTCGGCGGTTGGCCGCGACCATCGGTGACCGGAGCGGCGTCGGGTCGCTTGCGCAACGCCTCGCGGACGCGAGGCCGGGCATCGAGGATACACTCGGGCGCCTGTTCTCCGACCTGAAGCTCGACATGCTCGCAGCGTTCGGCTCCGGCGAATTGGTCGGCCTCGACCCGAACGCCGTGCTGGCCCGCCTCGACCTGTGGATCGAGCGGTCCGAGGATCTCACCAAGTGGATCGCCTACTCGGCCAAGGCCGAACAGGCTCGTGCCGCCGGGCTTGATGCCTTCGTGGACCGGCTCGCGGACGCCAGCCTCGACTCGCGGACGGTCGTGCCCGAGTTCGAGATGGCCTACTACGAGGCGCTCCTCTCGGCGATGGTAAGGGAGGATCCCGGGATCGCGCGCTTCGACGGCGACGGGCAGACCCGCCTCGTCCAGGAGTTCGGCAGGCTGGACAAGGACCGCATCCGCCTGGCGCGCTTGGAAGTGGCCGCGGCGCATCATGGACGCATGCCCCGGCAGGACGGCGGAGCCGGGCCGCTCGGCGTGCTGAAGGGCGAGATCGCCCGCAGGCGCGGCCACATGCCGATCCGACAGCTAATGAAGCGGGCGGGCGCCGCAATCCAGGCGATCAAGCCCGTCTTTCTGATGAGCCCGCTCTCGGTCGCTCAGTTCCTCGAGCCGGGCGCCGTTGAGTTCGACCTGCTCGTCATCGACGAGGCCAGCCAGATCCAGCCTGTCGACGCCCTCGGCGCGATCGCGCGTTGCAAGCAGGCCGTGGTGGTCGGCGACGACCGGCAGCTCCCGCCGACCCGCTTCTTCGACAAGGTCATCGCCGGAACCGAAGAAGAAGATGAAGATGGTGCCGCGGGTGTCGCCGACGTGGAGAGCGTCCTCGGGCTTTGCGTCTCCAAGGGATTGCCGCAGCGCATGCTGCGCTGGCACTACAGGAGCCGCCACCAGTCGTTGATCGCAGTATCCAACAGCGAGTTCTACGACAACCGGCTCTACATCGTCCCCAGCCCCTACACTCAGCAGGCCGGGATGGGGTTGCGGTTCAACTACCTGCCGCACGGCACGTTCGACAGCGGAAACACGGCGACCAATGCCGAGGAGGCGAAGGCGGTCGCCGAGGCCGTCATCCGGCACGCCCGGGAGCACCCGGACCTGTCGCTGGGTGTCGCAACCTTCTCGAGCAAGCAGCGCCGGGCGATCGTCGACGAACTCGAGCGCCTGCGACGCCTGAACCCCGACGTGGAGGGCTTCTTCACCGCGCATCCCGCCGAACCGTTCTTCACCAAGAACCTGGAGAACGTGCAAGGCGACGAGCGCGACGTGATCTTCATCTCCGTGGGATACGGCAAGAACCCCCAGGGCTACATGGCCATGCGCTTTGGGCCGCTGAGCAGCGAAGGCGGCGAGCGCCGCCTGAACGTGCTCATCAGCCGGGCCAAGCGCCGCTGCGAGATCTTCGCCTCGATTACGGACGAGGACATCGACCTGGAGCGCGGGAGGGGCAAGGGCGTCGCAGCATTCAAGCTCTTCCTGCACTTCGCCCGCACCGGCAAGCTGGGCATCGGCAACCGCACTGACCGGGAATACGACAGCGTGTTCGAGGAGCAGGTTGCTGCGGCGCTGCGATCGCATGGCTACGACGTCCACCCGCAGGTCGGCTTGGCCGGGTTCTTCATCGACCTCGCCGTCGCCGACTACGACCGGCCGGGCCGGTACATAATCGGCGTGGAGTGTGACGGTGCCGCGTACCACAGTTCCCGATCCGCCCGGGACCGCGATCGCCTGCGCCAAGCGGTGCTCGAGGACCACGGATGGACTATCCACCGGATCTGGAGCACGGACTGGTTCAACCGTCCCCAGGAGCAGTTGAGGAAGACGATTGCCGCGATCGAGGCGGCGAAGGCCGAACTCGTGTCCGTGGATGGCAAAGCCCAAAGCCACTCGCGGGCAGTGCCGCTTGAGGTGGTCACTGTAGACCGTGAGGACGTCACCGAAGTTGGGCTTCAGGTCGTCGCGCCTCCATCGGTCAGTTCGGCCTATCGGGAGGCGGCTTTCGCCGTCCCGGCCCACATCCAGTTGCATGAGGTCCCTGCCGGACTGATGGCGGACCTCGTGAGGCAGGTCGTCGAGGTCGAAGGGCCGGTGCATGGCGACGAGGTGGTCGCGCGGCTTAGAACCTTGTGGGGGCTGCAGAGGGCCGGGAGCCGCATCCAGGCGGCTGTGGAACGTGGTGTGCAGGCGGCGTGCAATGCGGGTGTCATCGTCGGCGACCAAGGATTCCTCAGCATGCCGGGCACCAATCCCGTCGCTCGTGATCGCTGCGAAGTTTCCTCGGCCGGGCTCCGGAAGCCCGAGATGCTGCCCCCGGCAGAGATCAAGGCGGCTGCGCTCACCTTCGTGACGGCGAACCTGGGAGCGACTCATGAGGAGGTCGTCATGGGCGTCTCGCGCCTGTTCGGCTTCAAGGCCACCAGCGCCCAACTGCGGCAGGTGCTCGGTACTGCCGTGGAGGCGGCGGTGAGAGACGGAATGCTAGTCGCTCAGGGGGACCTGTTGACCGCAAGGACTGACGCCACGGCATGAAACATCCGCCGACCGCCGGCGCCGACTGCCGGCGCGCCGGCCAGCGCCTCAGCGGCCTCACGGATCATGCCGGACGGCAGCCGACTTTGTACTGGCTCGGCAAGAGCCTCGACCAGAACTTGGGCTCTGGTGTTTGGGCGTCGCGGGAGGCCTCGTCGAGGTCCGCTCGCCTCGCAAGGCACCTACGGCGCTACCCCGCAGCAGGCGGTCCGAACCAGGTGGCCAGCGCCTCCGCGAGCCCCTGCTCGGTCTCCTCTCCGACCCAGGCGACATATCCGTCGGGCCGGATCAGTACGGCGGTGGGGGCGGGGACCGTGCCAAGCACCGGAAGCTCCCAGGTACCGGGATAGGTGGCCTCGACCGTCCGGACCCGATCGGCCCATGGCGTGATGTCGAGGCGCCCGGGCTTCCCGAAATGGAGCAGCACCGGCCGGGCGCGGTGCAGCAGCGTGAACACGCGCAGCGGACCGTCGGCGGCGACCAGGTCGAGATCGGGCATTCGGCGCCCGAGCAGCGGGTGCCCCTCGCCGAGATCGTAACGGATGTCGAGGCCGGACATCATCGCGGCGAGCCGCTTGCGGGGCTCGTCCATGCCGAGGAACTCGGAAACGGTCTCCCGCAAGGCCGTGGTGCGTTCCTCCGCGCGGCGGAGCAGCGCCACCTGCGCCATCGTGTTGCGCAGCACGCGGGCGGCGACCGGGTGCCGCTCGGCATGGTAGGTGTCCAGGAGGCTTTCCGGCGAGGCCCCCTTGACGACCTGGGCCAGCTTCCACCCCAGGTTCACCGCATCCTGGACGCCGATGTTGAGGCCTTGTCCGCCCGCCGGGTAATGCACGTGCGCGGCGTCGCCGGCGAGCAGCACGCGCCCCTTGCGGTAGGACGCCGCCTGCCGGGTCATGTCGGTGAACCTGGAGATCCAGGTGGGGTCGTGGATCCCGTAGTCGGTCCCGTACACGGCGACGAGCGCTTCGCTGAGATCGCGCAGGGTGGGCTCGCCGGTGCGGCCGGGCTGCTGCTCCGTCACCAGGACCCGCACCGTCCCGTCGTCTCCCAGCCTGGCGAAGGAATGGACCCCCATGGCGTCGTGGCGGAGGCCCCATTCCGGCTCCCCCGTCGTCCGGACCTCGGCGATCAGGTTGCTGATCGTCGGGTCCCAGCCAGGGAAGCCGATCCCGGCCGCTTTGCGGATCAGGCTGCGCCCACCGTCGCATCCGACGAGATAACCTGCCCGCAGCGACCGGCCGTCGGACAGCTCGACGTCGACGCCGGTATCGTCCTGTGCGAAACCCGTCACCTCGCATCCGCGATGGATCGGCACCGACAGCTCGCCGACCCAGTCGGCGAGGATGCGCTCGATGTGGTTCTGCCACAGCGCGAGACCGTAATTGTGCCGGGTTGGGAAGTCGCTGATGTCCAGAGGGATCCAGGCGAACCCCGCGACCTGGGCCACCTGTCCTTGCGAAAGGAACCGATCGGCGATCCCGCGCTGATCGAGGACCTCGATGGTCCGGGAGTGCAGGCCGCCCGCGCGTGAGCCGGTGAGTTCCGCGTCGGCGCGCCGCTCGACGATGGCGACGTCGACGCCCGCCAATGCCAACTCGCCGGCCAGCGTCAGCCCGGTCGGACCGCCCCCGGCGATCACCACCGCGCGGGACTCGCTTCTCGGCAGTAACATCCGCATATCCGTGACCTCGTAGTTTGTGGCTTCGGTCGGCGGTTTTACGGGATGACCCGGATCTTGAAGCAAGTCCCTTGCGCACCACATATCAGAGCAGAGGCGATAGTGCTCCTTTTCCGATCGTTATTTGCAGCGAACGGGTAGTCTCGCGCGGCTCTGGACGTACGGGTCAGGGCTTCGCAGCGGGAATGCACAACACGTCGCGATAGGCGCAGAGATCATCGAGAAGCGCCTTCTCGTCCGCCAGGATCTTCGCCTTCTCCGCCTCCCCGACGAGCTGGATCATGTAGCTCTGCTCGTCGATGCCTTGCCTGTCGATGAAGGGGCTGTGAAGGCTCGAGTGATCGGCAAGATCCGGCGCCGCTCCGATGTCCTCGTTCGACACGTTCGGGGCGTAGAACATCACGTGCGGCATGGACAGGGTATGGACCTTCAGGTCGGGCGGTCCGATCGTGCGGTATACCGGCGAAACCATGTAGGACAGGCCCGGCTTTTCCGGGGCCTCGTACGTCCCGTCCTCGTACCGGCGCGCGACTTCGGCTTTCAGCGCGTCGACGTCCATTCCCTCGGCGCGAAGGGCGGCCGCGTCCATGATGACCTTCAGATAGGTGTCGGTGCCCGCCGCGTCGTAGCAGAGGGGGATGTAGATGTCGTTGCGGAAGTCGCCCATTTCCCAGACGGTGCGCTGCACGAGGCACGTCACGCCGCTGGTCCCCTCCCGCAAAAGCTCGTAGCCTTTCGCCGGGTCGAGAAGATGAACCGTCGCCTCTTCCCGCAGCGCCGGAGGCAGGGCGCTCAGGGCGAACCGGGCCTCGAGTTCGGCCGGCATCCGGTCGATGCCGGTCTCGGCCGCCTCGCCCGTAAACGCCCCCGCAAACGCCGATGCGCCGATAAGGCCGATTGCGACGAGCGGCGCGGCCCATGTCGATTTCATCGTTCTATCCTCCTGATATCCCGTATTCGCCACGCGCCTCGGCGGTTTCGAAACGGCTTCGTGCTGGTCGAGAAGACGTTAGGGGCGGGCCGGAAGGTGACGGGAGTAACAAGGTTGGCGGGAAAGCTTCCACCGTCCGTCATGGGCGGAACGGCGGCGTCGGGGCCGTTCCATGGACGTGCGCAGGCCGTTCGGCGTCATGGCCTGGGCGCCACGCTGCCGCGATCAAGGGAACCACGCCCATGATATCGCGTTGGGAGGTGGGAGCGGCCAAGACCCTGAATGGGCGATTACGAGGAACCTTTGCCGGGGAAACGTGTGGGCGACTGGAAGAAATCGGCAGGACTAGGTGTCGTTGCGGGCGCCGTGGCCGTCCTGGCGCTGCTCGGCATCGTCGGCCTGTTCGTCGTCTATACCGGGTCGTACAACGTCGCTGCGACGGAAGAACATGCCTCCTTCACTCGGTGGGCGTTCGATACCACCTTCCACAACTCCGTCGAGAGCCGTGCCGACGACATCGTCGCGCCTGAAGCCGTGACCGCGGAGATGATCGCGGTGGGGGCCGGTTCCTACAAATCGACGTGCCAGCACTGCCATGCCGGACCAGGCGTCGAGCGGGCCGAATGGGCAAGCGGTATGCGACCGCGACCGCCGCACCTTGCCGAGGCGGCCGCCGAGTGGGAACCGGAGGAAGTGTTCTGGATCGTCAGGCATGGGATCAAGATGACCGGAATGCCTGCGTTCGGACCATCCCACGACGATGAGACGCTCTGGAGCATCGCCGCCTTCGTGAAGCAACTGCCCGGCATGACGCCCGAGCAGTATGCGGCGCTGGGCGACGCCCAGGAGGGCGGCGGGCACCACGGCGGCAGCGGCCACGCAAACTGAGTCCGGAAGACGGAAGGCATGCAGATGTCCTACTGGCGCTTCGCCGCCATGATCGCAACCTCGACCATCGTCATGTACATCCTGATGTACCTGAACACCTATGCATTCGAGCATGTGTTCTGGAGCGAGACCCGCGCCTGGATGGCTCTCGTCATGGGCGCGACCATGTCCGTCATAATGCTCGGCTACATGCTGAACATGTACAGGAAGCGGGCGGTCAACCTCGCCATCTTTGGCGGCTCCGTGGCCGTGTTCGCCCTGTCCCTGTGGCTCGTGCGGAGCCAGGCGACGGTCGACGACGTCGATTACATGAGGGCGATGATCCCGCATCACTCGATCGCCATTCTGACCAGTGAGCGCGCCCAGATCACGGACCCCCGCGTCCGCAAGCTCGCCGACGAGATCATCGAGGCCCAGGAACGCGAGATCGCGGAGATGAAGTACCTTGCCGCCGACCTGGAGGCGCGGGACTGATGCAAGGCGCTTTCCCTTTCCTCCTGATCGCCGGCTTGATCGCCGGGCTCGGGCTGCTCACGGGGTGCGGCGAGGCCGACGCGCCGGACGATGCGATCGACGCCGTACGAGCCCCCGAGCCAGCCAGGATCATGACCGTGCAAGCCGTGCTCGACGGCGCGCACGTCCCGACCCTCGATCCCCACACGATGAAGGATGCGGAGATCCGCATGGCGGTCGGCGCGGGACCCCGCTGCGAGTTCCGCTATACGAGCACCGGCAGGCCGGTGCTGGCGGTGGGCGCGGGATCGGGCGCGTCGACGCCCCGCGGCGTCTTGAAGCTGAACGGGAGCCTGATCGTCCTGGAGCTTGCGCCGGCGGAACCCGCGGCGGCCGGCGGCGGGCAGGCCGATGATTTCGCCCTGGTCGCCGAACCGATCCGAGCGCTCGTCGCCCCGGTACCAGGGGAACTGAACGAGATCAGGGACGGCCTTGCGAGCCGGGAGGCGACCATGGTGTTCGAGGTCGGAGACAGCCTCAGGGTCGGGTATCGCGGCTATCTGGAATGCTTGCCCGAGCCGCCGCCGGACTAGAGGTATGCCCCTGGACGTTCAGCCCGACGCTTCTTCCGTCTCGACGCTGGACAGCCGGTGCCGGTCGTCGAAACTCGCGACCAGCCGGCCGGCCCGGGGCGAGTCCGCGACCAGGCGCGCTGGTCCGTCCTGCGCGACCGTGTACCGCTCGTGTTCGAGATATGCGCGCACCGGGACGCGGTGGTCGAGGAAGCCATAGGCCTCGACCATGCGCCGGATGACCCGTACGACGAACAGCGCCGGCCGTTCGCCGGGCGGGGGCAGGTGGCCCCCGTCGTCGGTCACCACCACGTAGACCCGCCATTTCCCCTGGAGGGGGAAGACGAACCAGCCTTTGCCCCCGCAGCGGGCCGCCGCCAGCAGCGCGATCTCGTCGCCCCCGACCGCGCCCGAGATGTCGATCCGCGGCTGCGTGAACAGCGGCTCGCCCGTGCTCTCGCCGAGCGCCTTCAGCGCCCGGGCCCGCACCAGCACCTTGTCGGCGAAGTCGCAGGTGGTGGTGTCCCAGGCCCAGACCCAGTCGCCGCTCTCGTCGTTGGCGATGCCCAGCACCTCGACCCCCAGCCTTATGTCCGGCTCGAACTCGATCGTCCCCTCGTCCAGGTCGTGGGCGAAGTTCCGCTTCCGGGCCAGGTCGGCCATCAGCAGGAGCTGGGACAGGCCCGCTCCCGCATGCTGGGCGAAGTCGCGGATGGATGGGTCCATCGTCATCTGCAGCCCTCAGAACGAGGTGTAGTTGCCGAACGTCACGTCGAAGACCTTCTTGTTTCCCTGATAAACCCGGTACCGCACCTCGGAGGCCACCGCGGTCGAGTCCTCGTATATGAAATCGACCCTGGCGGACACCGTTCCGTTGGTATCGACGTAGTCGTAGACCTGCCCCTCGAACACCCGGTATTGGCCCCGGTTGATGCTGCGGGACTGCGGGAAGATGTTCTCGACGTCCCTGCCGCTCCCGCCGAGGCGGTTCGCGAAGATGTGCCCGGCATCCGGGAACTCGTCGGTCAGCCCCGAGTTCGGGTCGTATTTCCCGCCGGACAGCTTCGTGAACCCGGCCTCGTCCTTCACGAAGTCCCGCGTCGTCTTGTTGGTCCCGGTCCCCGTATCCAGGTCCGCCTGGGTGATGGTCGTCTGGGCGGTCGTCTTCCTGCCGTTCGGGTCGTAGGCGCAGGTGACCGTCAGGACATTGTGCGCGAGGACGCCGTCCTCGCCAACGGCGTAGACGTGGAGGTCGGCGACTTCCAGGTTGTAGACGCGGACCGCTTCCCCGACGGGGCGGACCTCCGTCACCTCTGCGGCGGTGCCGTCGGCGCGGACGACGGTGCGGCCGGGCCGCAGCTCGGCCGCCTCGGTCCAGTCGCCGCCCTCGACCAGGAACGGGTGCCTGGCCGTGGTCCGCAGCGTCTCCCCGCCGACCGTCAGGTCGAGCGCGTCCTCGGCCACCCGGGAGTACAGGCGCGTCACCGGGCGCCACGCCGCGTCCGCCGGGTCGCCCCCGGCCAGGACCTCGTCGCCGACCCGCAGGTCCTCGATCGCGACGGGGCCGCCGCGGGTCCGGACGGGCGTGCCGCCGGCGAAGGAGGCGGCGCCGCATGACGCCTCGTCCCCGCCGGGCGCCTTCTGCTGGCCGTCATGGCCGTCGTTGGCGAGGCCGGAGTCGAGCGGCTCGTCGCCCTTCGTCGCCTCCATCCCCGCGCCTTCCGAGTGGACGGCGTCCTCGATCCCGGCCTCCGCCGCGTCGGCCTCGCCGCCGAAGCCCAGCGTCACCACGTCGAAGCCGAGCGCCAGCCCGTTCTCGAGCGACGGGTCGCGCACGAACTTCACCGCGTCGTAGGCGGCGAAGGCGACGCCGATCGCCACCCCGACCTCGGGGAAGGCGACGGAGATCGCGATCAGGGCGACCGCCTCGCCGATATGCAGCAGCACCTTGCCCGGCGAGAACGACGCAGCACCGCCCCCGGCGGCCGTGGCGGGCGGCTGGTGGGTCAGGCCGGCCCCGCCGAAATAAGCCTCGGTCGAGAAGCGCCCGTCGGGATCCGCATGGCCGAACGGGTCGTTGCCGGCATAGCTGTAGGGGTTGTCGAACTGCCCCGCCGGGTCCGGCGTCAGGAACCGGCCGAGCGCCGGGTCGTAGACCCGCGCCCCGAAGTTCAGCAGCCCGGTGGTCGCGATCTGGTCGCGGCCGCCGAACTTCTCGCGGAAATCGTCGACGCCAGCGCTGGAGGGCTCGTTGAGGCCGCCGAAGGGAAGATAGGCGACGCGCGCCGTCTCCTTGCCGTCGGCGTCCGTCACCAGGTTGGGGCTCAGGACGGTGTCGCGGTGGAAGTACCGGATCCCGGTCTGCTCGATCCCCGCGCCGTTCGGGCCCGGTACCAGATCGGCATGCGCCGGCCACGGGGTCCCCGCCAACGCGACGGTGGACGCCAGCAGTGCCACGAGGGTGCGGCGCAGCCACGCCCCGGCGCCGTCCCGCCGGCGCCATCCGCCGACCAGCAGGATGAGCCCGCCCGGCAGGCCGACGGCGCCGGCCGCCGCCACCGTCGCGCCGGAGACGGGCCAGCCGGGCGCGCCGGCATCCGCCTTCCGGCTGCCGGCGGTGGTGGAGCCCAGCGCCGCGAGGCAGGTCGATTGCCCGGCCGACGGAGTGAAGCCGTCCGTGGTGATCGTCGCGACGATGCCGTCGGGACCGGAGATCGACGTCGTCCACAGCGTGCCGGTGTCCGCGGCCGTCCGGTGCAGCCCGGGGCCGAGCCAGACCGTCGTCGTCCCGTCGGCGTCCCTCTCGACCGCGAGCGACTTGTCGGGACCGTAGGCCATGTCCGACACGTCGCCGCCGTTCAGCGAGACGCCGGTCAGCATGGCCTCGGGGTCGTAGGCGTAGGCCCATGCGTCGGCGCCGCCGCCGCCCGTCCGGGCCGACAGGGCGCCATTGCCGAGATAGTCGTAGGTGTCGCGGCCGGTCCCGGTCTCGCTGCCGCTCAACCGGTAGGCGGCCGCGGGGTCGGTCTCGAAGATCGTGGTCTGCGATCCCGTCCGCCAGCTCGTGATGTTGCCGCCGGCGTCGTAGGTCAGGGCGGTATCGGGATAGGGTCCGGCCGCGCTGGTCAGCCGGCCCATGACGTCGTAGCCCAGCGTCTGGGACTGGCCGGCCGCGAGCGTGTCGGTGATCCGGCTCAGCACGTTGACGGGGTTGTCCTGCGCGCCCCACGCATAGGTCATGGACGAGAGGTCCGTCGTCCCCGACGTCGCCGTGCTGGCGGTCAGGCGTCCCACGACGTCGTAGGAGAACCGCGAGGCCAGCCCGTTGCCGTAGCTGCGCGTCTGGTAGCGGCCGAGCGCGGTGTAGTCGCCATAGGCCGCGATCGTGCGGAACGCGGACTCGCCCGCCGCGCAGTAGTTGACGGACTGCAGGTTGAGGTCCGCGCCGTAGACGGTCTCGACGACGGAGCCGTCGGCGCCGACCGCCGCCGTCTCGCGGCCCAGCGGGTCGAACAGGGCGCCGAAGGAGAAGGTCGTGCCGCCCTCGGTCGTCGTGAACGCGGACTGGTTGCCCATCCGGTCGTAGGCCATGGTGTGCGCGACGGTGGCGTTCGCGGCGCTCGACATCCGCCCCTTGGCGTTGGCGCCGGTGTCGTAGCCGAAGGTCGAGGTCTCGACGGCCACGTCGCCCGCGTCGACCAACGTGCGCTCGAGTGGACGCGACAGGGCGTCGAAGGTCTGCGTGACGGTGTTGCCGGCCGAGTCCCGCGTCGAGACGACGTTGCCCAGCGCGTCGTAGGCGAGCGCGATCGTGCCCCGCGTCGGGTCGCTCTGCGACGTCGTCCGGCTCAGGCTGTCATAGGCGTAGACGGTCGTGTCGCTGCCGTTCGAATCCAGCGGCCCGACGCGCTCGACGATCCGCGACAGCCCGTCATAGGCGAAGGTGCCGACGCCGCCGTCGGGGGCCGTCGTCCTCAGCGTCCGCCCCCTGGTATCGTAGGACGACACCGTGGTCTGCACCAGGCTCCTGGCCTCGCTGGTGGATGCCGCGCAGCTCGCGGCGGAATAGGTGTTCCGGGTCGTGGTCCGCGCGGCGTTGTCGTAGATCCAGGTCTGGACGGTCGACGTGCCCAGCACGGCGTCCGGCGGGCCGCAGGTCAGCACCGGGCGGTCGTAGACATCGTAGTCCGTCCGGTTCAAGGCGGCCGTCCCGGTATCGGCGAAATACGGGAGCGACCGGGCGGCGACGCGGCCGGCGGCGTCGAACGCGACGGTCTCGAGGACCACGGGGCCGTCCCCGGCCGCGCCCTTGCGGACGGTCGCGTACTCGCGCCCCATGCCGTCATACGACACGCTGGTCCAGGACCAGGCGTCGGACGCCTGGCCGCAATCCCGCCAGTCCGTGCACGACGAGGTCGTCGTCGTCCATCCGGCGGGCGTGCCCGCCGCGTAGGAGACCGCCGTCGTCTGCACCTGCGAGCCGTCGGTCGGGGACGGTGCCGTGGCGGCGAGCGGGCGGCCGAAGTCGTCGTAGCTGGCACCGGTCGTGTTGCCGTTGGGATCGGTCGTCGACAGGACGACGCCCAGCGCCAGGTCGAAGGTGCGGCTGACGGTCAGCGTGTCGCCGCCCCCGACCGGGGGTGACGTCCGCGTGACCGGGAAGGTGTGGAAGGTCGCGTCGAACCCGAACGTCTCGGTGGCGCCCTGCGGGTCGGTGCTGGCGGTCACGTTGCCGTAGGCGTCGTAGCCGTAGGACGTGCACAGCCAGGTTCCGCCCGCGACCGGTGCGGCGCAGGTGGCGTTCCGGGCGTCGGGGGATCGCGCGTCGAGGAAGCGGGCGCTGTAGAGGACCTGCCAGGAACCGTCGTAGCCGTTCCGCTCCCAGGTCAGGTCGGTGCCGGGCGTCCAGCCCGCGAAGGCGCTGCCGTCGAGGCAGCCTGCCGCCGACATGCGCATCTTGTGGTCGATGACGTAGCCCAGGCGCCACTGCCCCTGGGCGCTCAGGTCGGTCGGCGGCGCGTTGTAGGTCGCGCAGGTGTAGACCGGCGCCGAGTCCGCGTCGGCGGCGTCGCCGAGGTCGGACACCAGCGTGACGTTGCCGAAGCCGTCATAGGCGTAGGTCTCGACCAGCGTGTAGGCCGGCTGCGGATCGGGCGCGTTCCCGTCCGGGTTCGGGTACATGCTCGACAGTTCCGCCACCTGCTGGACCTGGTAGACGCCCGGGAAGAACGCCTTGGCCGGCGTGGCCGCCTGCTGGGCGCAGTCGGCCGGTGCGCCGTCGGTCCTCGTCCCGACCGGCGTCCCGCCGGTGCTCATCGTGCAGGACTGCTTGACCAGGGGCTGGGCCTTCATCGGCACGAGGCGGTCGCCGAGGATCGCCCGCATCTGCTGGTCGGTGGCCAGATGGGTGAACGGGAACTGCGTCTCGTAGACCGTGACGCTGGCGCGCTCCGCCTGCGGGTCGAACGAGGTCACCGAGGTGAAGCCGCTCCAGCCCCGGCCCTCCAGGTTCGTGACCGCGCCGGCATAGGCGTAGGTGTAGGTGAAGCAGTGGCCGGCCGCGTCCGGGCCCGCGCAGTCCACCATGCCGTCGGACCTGTCGAGGCGGGACACGACGTAGGTGGCGTCCTGGACGTCCTGGTAGGGATACGCCGACGCCGTGCCCTTGGCGTAGACCGGGCCGTAGGTGTTGCTGAGCGGCGCGTAGGTGAGGGTGGTGGTGGCGCCGACCCCGTTGGCGACGGAGACCAGCGTGTCCGGCGGCGGAGGTTCGCTCAGGCCCGCGACGGTATAGGGCGCGCCGAAGAAGGTCTCGGCCTGCCAGCTTCCCGACCGGACGGTGAGCTGGACCATGTCGGCGAAGCCGCGGCCCGTGAAGTCTCCCTGCAGGACCGGGGAGGTGGTGCTGAGCGGCTGCGTGAACGTGGCCCAGGTCTGGGGCGTGGCGCTCCCGCCCGAGAGCACGACCGAAAGCTGGCCGCCGGACCCGTACTGGCGCAACGCCCCGAAATCGGCCATGTGGTCGCCGTTGAAGTCCTCGACGACGACCGAGGCGACCTGCTGGCCGAAGGCGATCGTGCCGGCGACCTCGTTCAGCTCGGTGCCGGTCGCGAGGTACCGTTTGACGGTCCTGCCGCCGGTGCTGTCGAAGATACCGACCAGGTCCTGGATGCCGTCGCCGTTCAGGTCGCCGAAGGTCAGGTCGAACTGGCTCGCCACGGAGGTGGGAATCCCGGGCAGCGCCCAGCTTCGGGCCGTCGCGGCCGGGTTCGTCAGGTCGGGCACGACCTGGAGCTGGAGCGTGCTGCCGGAGACGACGGGATAGACCAGCTCCGCGGTCCCGTCGCCGGTCAGGTCGGTCGCCTCTATGCCGGCCGTCGCCAGCGAGGTGAACCGTGCCGGCGTGCTCGGGCCGCCGACCGGCTGCCCGGACACGCCCGAGGGCTGGCCCAGGTAGGAGGTGACGCTCAGGTTCTGCCCGACCACGCCCAGGAGGACCAGGTCGGTGATCCCGTCGCCGTTCACGTCGCTGGACAGGAACCGCTTGTTGCTCGTGCTCGGAGAGTTCTGGGGCTTCCAGGCCGTCGTGACGACGCCGCCGGTGCGCGGGTCGGTCGAGTAGGTCGTCCCGGAGAAGGTCGACCCGTAGACGCCGATGCACAGGATGTCGACCGGGCCGTCGCCGTTGAAGTCGCCGACCAGCGCCGCCGAGGCGCACTGGCTCGACGGCTGGGAGCGCCATGGCGTTTTGGTGAAGGTCCCGCCCGAGGGGTTGTAGGTCAGGACGTCGACCAGCCCGCTCTGGGTGTTGATCCGCGCCAGTCCCGAACGCCCGTCGCCGACGAAGTCGGCGGCGAAGAACAGGTCGTTGGCCTGGTCCGCGCTCAGGTTCGTCGCGATGCCGCTGGTCGCCGTGTAGGCCGGGCCGCCCGCCGTCCCGGCGGGATCGGACCAGGCCAGCGCGAGGGGGGCCGCGCACTGGCCGGTCCGCCCGCATTCGGTGACCGTCGCGATCCGGCTGCGCCCGGTCGTCGGGCCGGTCTCGTACCCGATGGAATATGTCGCGACGGGCGATGCCTGCCCGCCGATCGTCGTCTTCACGACGATCTGCTTGAGCCGTACCGTCGTCGTCGTCGCGACCCCGCCCTGGTAGCGGGTGACCGCCTCGACGGGGGCGTTGGGCTCGTAGGTGAAATCGACGCCGCGGGTGTCGGTGAGACCGACGCCGCTATAGGTCACGCCGGTGAGCTGGTATTCGCCGGTCGCGGACTGCGACTGGTAGTCGAAGGTGATGAAGTTGCCGTCGGAATCGGTGATCGAGCGCACGGCCCACACCGCGACGACGCCTGGGGGCGCGCCTACGCCCGCGAAGCCCGTGCCCTCGGTCCCGAAGGTGACGACCGTGCCGTTGCCGGCGAAGGCCTTGAACGAGCACGGTCCCCCGCCGCAGGACTGGCCGCCGTTCCAGTACGAGACCACCTTGACGAAGCCGTCGACCTCGGTCCGGTAGACGGTCTGGTCGCCGCCCTGCGCGCCGCCCTCGATCGGGACCAGGCGCTGGCCGTCCAGGCAGAACCGGTCCTGGGTGGTGAAGGTGACCCCGCCGGTGTGTCCGTCCTGGGCGATCGTCGGCGCGCAGCGGGCGACCGTATGGGTCCCCGACAGCATCCAGCCGACGCCGAGCAGGCCGTCGTCCTGGTGGCTGCTGTAGGTGAGGGACAGCTTGGGCGTGAGGCCGCCCGTCCCCTGGGGAAGGGCCAGCGGCAGGGTGAACGTCGCCGCTCCGTTGCCGTCGACCGTCGTGGTGTCCGGGAACGCCACGCCGGGGGCGTCGGCCGCGAGGGGCGCCGTTCCTCCGGGAAGCAGGCCTCCCGGTATCAGAAGCGCGATGCCCGCCAGCATGGTCCATGCGAAGCGTCGAACGTCGTTGAGGCGCATGTCGTCCTCCCCAGGCTGGCCCAGGCTGGTGCGGGCCCTGCGGTTTCTGTCCAGGATTTCGGGGGGCGCGGCGGCGCCGGAGGCGCCGCCGCGTGCCGTCACTTCTTCAGGGCCGGCAGGCCGAGCGAGTAGGTGATCGCGATCTGGTCGCCGGACTGGTTCATCGAGGTCACGGTGCACGTGTAGCCGCCATTGGGCACGTAGCAGCCCGCGATCCAGTTGTCGTAGATCAACTGGGAACCGCCGCCGCCCTGGACGCCGCAGGTGCTGCTGATCGGGTAGTTATTGCTGAGGCAGAAGTTGACGACGCTGTTGGTGCCGTTCATCACCGACCAGAGGATCCCGTCGTCCGGAAGGGACTGGTCGCCCTTCTCCGAGCCGCAGCCGAAGAAGGCGGCGCAATGCTCGGTGTAGAGCTTCGTCGAAGTGTTGCCGGGGATGGACTTGCCCTGCGTGAGGTCCTTCTCGTACCAGTTCTTGTAGTTGATGTTGCCGATCGTCGTGGTCGGAAAATCCGTCCCAGCACTGAACGTGATGTAGAAGCCTTGGCCGGCATGTGCCACACCAGAGTATGCAGAAAGCGTGGCAAAGACAGCGGCGGCAGCAAGCACTTTAACCGATTTCACGATGGTCTCCGTCGAAGGGGGTATTTACTTTCTATACTTTTGCACCATGAACTCGCCATTCGGTAGGATCAAGCGCTTACGGAGGTCATATGACCGGACCGTTGGATGAGCTTGCGTCCGGCGCCGAAAGGATCGTCATGCAGGGGGCCGGACCCGGCCGCGCCCGGCGCGGAGTGACGCGACTCGACGTCTGAGGCCTGCCGCGCGCCCTCGGGAGTTGACGAAGCGCCGCTCGTCGTTACATCTCCATTGTTCTGGAAATGACGTACGAACCTCCGAAGCCATGGGATGACCGATGCCGACCACCGCAAAGCTGGCGCAGAAGGACGTGCTCGGAGCGCTCGGCGCCCTGTCGCAGGAGACCCGGCTGGAGATCTTCCGCCTGCTCGTGCAGTCCGGTCCCAGGGGCCGCGCGGCGGGCGCGATCGCGCAGGCGCTGGGCGTGCCGTCCGCGACGCTGTCGTTCCACCTCGCCGTGCTGACGAATGCCGGGCTCATCGTCCAGCGCCGCGAGAGCCGGTCGCTGATCTACTCCGCCGACTACGAGGTCATGGACGGCGTCGTCGGCTTCCTGATGGAGAACTGCTGCGGCAGCCCGGGGGCCGACGAGGCCTGCTGCGCGCCGGGCAGCGTAGCCGAGCCCGGCGGGAAGGCATCGAGCGCCGCCTGATGCCCTCCCGCATGCCCCGGGCGGGAAGAAGGTGCCGCGTTCCATGACGGGCCATGCCGACGTCGTGGTGATCGGCGGCGGGCAGGCCGGGCTCGCGCTCGGCTATCATCTCCGGCGGACCGGGCTGACCTTCCTCATCCTCGACGCCGAGGACGCCCCCGGCGGCGCGTGGCGGCATGCGTGGCGGTCGCTGCGCCTGTTCTCCCCCGCCGCCTGGTCGTCCCTGCCGGGATGGCCGCTGAACGGCGGCGAGACCACCTATCCCGGCCGCGACGACGTCGTCGGGTACCTGACCCGCTACGAGGCCCGGTACGAACTGCCCGTCCGCCGGCCGGTGACGGTGCGCTCGGTCGAGAGGGCGGGCGACGGCGTCCTGCTGGCGAGGACCGACCGGGGCGACTGGACGGCCCGCATGGTCGTGAGCGCGACCGGGACCTGGCGGCACCCCTACGTCCCGCACTATCCCGGCCGGGAGGCGTTCCGCGGCGCCCAGGTCCATTCCGGCGCCTACGAGGGGCCGGAGTCCTTCGCCGGCAAGCGGGTCGTCGTCGTGGGCGGCGGCAATTCCGGCGCGCAGATCCTCGCCGAGCTGTCCGAAGTGGCCGACACGACCTGGGTGAGCGAACGGCCGCCGGTGTTCCTGCCGGACGAGGTCGACGGCAGGGTGCTGTTCCACCGGGCCACGGCGCGCATCAAGGCGCTCCAGGAGGGCCGCGCGCCGGAGATCCCGGCCGGCGGCCTCGGGGACATCGTCATGGTGCCGCCGATGGCCGCGGCCCGGGACCGCGGCGTGCTGCACGCCCGCCGCCCGTTCGCGCGCTTCGGCGAGACGGGGGTCGTCTGGCGCGACGGCACCGCGACCGGGGCCGACGCCGTCATCTGGTGCACGGGTTTCCGTCCGGCGCTCGACCACCTCGCGTGTCTGGACGTCGTCGGCCCGGATGGCACGGTCGCGGTCGACGGCACCCGTTCCGTCCGCGAACCGCGGCTGTGGCTGGTCGGCTACGGCGGCTGGACCGGCCCGGCATCGGCGACCCTGATCGGCGTCGGCCGCAGCGCCCGCGAGACGGTCAGGCGCATCGCCGCCGAACTCGGCGCGGAGGGCGGGCAGGGCGTGCCGACGCCGCCGGGCTGAGGGGCATATTTCCATGTTTATCGAAATGATCCTTGACCGACCTGCCGCCGGATGTTATTTCGATTATAGTCGAAATATGGTAATGGGTATCGGACGCGCCACGTGACGGGTCCGGCCCCCGATGGAGAGAGGCGATGATGAACATTGCGCACCCTGTCGTCGTGATCGGCGCCGGACCCGTGGGACTAGCCGCCGCCGCCCATCTGCTGGCCCGCGGCCTGGAGCCGCTGGTCCTGGAGGCCGCTCCCGAGGTGGCGGCCAACATCCTGGACTGGGGCCATGTCCGCCTGTTCTCGCCGTGGCGCTACAATGTCGACCGGGAGGCCGCGGCGCTGCTCGCGCGGTCCGGCTGGGCCGCGCCGGCGTCGGACGTCCTGCCGACGGGGCGCGAGCTGGCCGACGGCTACCTGCGGCCCCTGGCCGCCCTGCCTGAGATCGCGGCCCGCCTCCGGCTCGGCCATCGGGTGGTCGCCATCGGCCGCCGGCACATGGACAAGGTGAAGACCGGCGGCCGCGACGCCTCGCCCTTCGTGGTCCGGGTCGAGACGGCCGAAGGCGAGGGCGAGATCCTCGCGAGCGCCGTCCTGGACGCATCCGGCACCTGGGCCACGCCCAACCCGCTGGGCGCGAACGGCCTTCCGGCGGTCGGCGAGGGGACCTTCGCCGAGCGCATCCACTACGGCATCCCGGACGTGGCGGGGGCGCTGCGCGACCGCTATGCGGGGCGCAGGACGGTGGTCGTCGGGTCCGGCCACTCCGCGGCCAACGCCCTGCTGGACCTGGCGCGGCTGGCAGGGCAGGCGCCGGGGACCGGGGTGGTGTGGGCCGTCCGCGGCGCCGACCCGGCGCGGGCCTTCGGCGGCGGCGAGGCCGACGCGCTGGCCGCGCGCGGCGCGCTGGGCACGGCGCTGCGCAACCTTCAGGCCGGCGGCGCGCTGGAGCTGGTGACCGGGTTCCGGGTGGCGAAGGTCATCGAGGCGGACGGGAAGCTGGTGCTCGAGAGCGACGACGGCCGGCGCATCGAGGGCGTCGACGAGGTGGTCGCGGCCACCGGCCAGCGGCCCGACCTCGCGCCGTTGCGCGAGCTGCGGCTGAGGCTGGACCCGTGGCTGGAATGCACGGAGGCGCTCGGGCCGCTGATCGATCCCAACCTGCATAGCTGCGGCACCGTGCGCCCGCATGGCGTGCGCGAGCTTTCCCACGCCGAGCCGGGCTTCTACACCGTGGGCATCAAGAGCTACGGCCGCGCCCCGACCTTCCTGATGGCGACCGGCTACGAGCAGGTCCGCTCGATCGCCGCCTTCCTGGCGGGCGATGTCGAGGCCGCCCACGACGTGCGGCTGGAGCTGCCCGAGACCGGCGTGTGCAGCAGCGCTCCCGGCCCGGTGCCGGTGGCGGAGGATGCGGGCGGCTGCTGCGGCGGACCGGCCGCGGCCGGGGTGGATGCCTGCTGCGTGAAGGACGCCGACATCAAGGCGGCGGGCGGGACCGGCTGCGGCTGCGGCGATGCCCCGGCCCAAGCCCCGGCCCAGGCCCCGACCCAGGCCCAAGCGGCCGTCGAGACCGCCGCGATCCCCGTCAAGGCGGGCTGCTGCGGGCCGAAGGCGGCATGACGGTCACCGCACCGGCCGGGATGCCTGCCGCCGGCACCCCGCGCGGTGCTCCCCTGCGCCACGGCCTCATCGCGGGTCTCGGCGTGGCGCAGATCGTCTCCTGGGGGACGCTGGTCTACAGCTTCCCCCTGCTGGCGGAACCGACGATGCGGGCGTTCGGCCTGACGAAGGCCGACGTCTACCTGCTGGCGTCGATGGCGCTGGTCGTCGCCGCGCTCGCCGCCTATCCGGTCGGCGTGGCCATCGACCGGGGCCATGGCCGCGCGGTGATGGGGGCGGGGTCGGCCCTGGCGGGCCTCGGTTTCCTGGCGTGGTCGCAGGTGCAGGCCGCCTGGCATCTCTACCCCGTGTTCCTGCTGCTGGGCCTGGTCCAGGCCATGACCCTGTACGACGCCGCCTTCGCCGCCGTCGCCCGCCTGTCCGGGGCGCAGATCCGGCGGGCCGTCACGACCCTGACGCTCTGGGGCGGGTTCGCCAGCACGGTGCTGGTGCCGCTCACCCAGCTGCTGCTCGACGCCTTCGGCTGGCGGGGGGCGCTGGTCTCGCTGGGACTGGGCAATCTCGCGGTCGCGGCGCTGGTGACCGCGATCCTCGCCGAAAGGCCCGTGGGCCCGCCGAGGGGCGAGCCGGCACCGGTGCCGGTGCCGGTGCCGGGGCGCCCGCTCCGGGCGGCGGCGGCCAAGCCCGCGTTCTGGCTGCTGCTGGTATCCTTCGCCGTCTATACCGGCATCTTCTCGGCGCTCAGCTACCATCTCTACCCGCTGCTCATGGAGCGGGGTCTGGGGGCGGCGGCCGTGGTGGGCGCCATCGCGGTCATCGGGCCGGCGCAGGTTGCCGGGCGCATCGCGATCTCGGTCCTGGGCGGGCGGCTGCCCATCGGCCGCCTCGGCTCCGTGACCGTCGTCGGGTTCCCGCTGGCTGCCCTGCTGCTGCTGGTGTCCGGCTCGGACTTGGCGATGGTCTACCTGTTCGCGGCCCTGTACGGGGCGGCGAACGGCATCATGACCATCGTGCGCGGGACGGCCGTTCCGGAGATGCTGACCCGCGACGCCTACGGCGCGGTCAACGGGGCGATGGGGGCTCCCGCGACGGCGGCGAAGGCGGCCGCGCCTCTCGCGGGCGCCCTGCTCTGGCAGGCGTCCGGCTCCTACGATGCCCTCGTCGTCTGCGCGCTCGCGGGCGCGTCGGTCGCCGCCGCCTGCTTCTGGGCGGCGGCGCTCACCTCCCGGGCCCGCATCACGTAGAGCGCCCGGCCGCCCCGCTCCTTGATCTCGCCCGCGGCCGGGGCTACTGATCGGCGCTGCGCGAAATTTCCGCAGGAGTTCGAAGGACGATGGCGCCGATTGCCGATCACGCCGCCGGGAGCGGCGGCACCGTCGGGCTCGCCGCGGCGGCGGCCGCGCTGCCGGAACGGGGCTGGAGCAGCCTGATCCTTGGCCGGGTCGCGAACACCCGGGTGAAGCTCTTCCGCGTCGACCCCGAGGGGCTGCCGGAAGAGGTCCATCCCGGCTGGGCGGAAGCGCTGATCATGATCGAGGGCGAGATGCGGATGGAACTCGACGGCGTGGGCTGCACCCTCAAGGCCGGAGACTGCATCCGCATCCCCGAGAACGTCCGGCATGCCATCCTGCCCGGCGGCCACGGCGCGTTCCTCCTGGTCGATCCGGACGGGCTGGTCTGAAGCGCAGCCGGCGCCGAGTATCGGGACCCCCTGTATGGCAGGCTACGCAGCCCCGGGGTCGCGGTCGCCGAGCCGGCGGCCCCAGTTCTCGACCCGGCCGCTTTCCAGCCGGCGCCTCGCGAGGTCGCGCCAGGACGGCGCGAGCTCGGGCAGCGCCGCGATGCCGGCCAGCGCGTGGCGGTCGAGCATGTCGACATAGAAGGCGCGCAGGACGCGGGCGAGCGGCCAGCCGGGACGGGGCCGGTCGAGCAGCGTCATGCCGTCGCCTGCGGCGAGCCGGCCGGGCTCAATCACCCGGTAGTACCAGCCGGTCCGGCCGCTGGACTGGACCCGCCGGGCCATGTCCGCGACCCCGAAGCGGTGGTTCAGCTTCCAGCACGGCTGGCGGGCCTGGCTGACCTGGAGCGTGGCGGTGCCGGCCCGGTAGACGTCGCCGACGCAGACCTCGTCCTCGGTCATGCCGCGGGTCGACAGGTTCTCGCCGAAGGCGCCCTCCAACGCCAAGACCTCCGACGCCAGGACCGCCGGCGCCGGGCGGAGTTCCCGCCGCCATGCCTCGTAGTGCTCGCCGGGATAGTGGTGCACGGCCTTGTCCGGCCCGCCGTGATGTCGGCGGTCTCCCTGCTCGTCGCCGGCGAGGCCGGTTCGAGACAGCGCGACCGCACCCGCGGCCGGCGCCTTGGCGATCGCGCTGGCGGCACCGGCGCGCCCGAACGGCACCGCCCGGCCGACCAGCACCGCGTCGATCACGACGCCCGCGGTCACGATCCGATCCCGTCCAGCCACGCGCCGAGGCAGCGGGCCGCTCGCGCCTCCAGCGCAGGGGCGTGCCGCTCCGCCTGCGCACGCAGGTCCTGCGCCGACAGGCCGGCGGCGGCGATCTCGCAGGCATGGCCGACCAGCCAGGGCTCGAATCCCTTCAGCCTCGCCTCGGGGTGGAACTGGAGGGCCAGCGCGTTGCGGCCCCAGGAGAAGGCCTGGTTGGGACAGGCGTCGGTCGCGGCCAGCCGCACCGCCCCGTCGGGCAGGTCGAAGGCGTCGGCGTGCCAGTGGAGGACGGATGCGCCCTCCTCGCCATAGGGCGCCAGGCACGACTCCCGGCCCTCCGGCGTCAGCCGGACGGGGGCGAAGCCGATCTCCGGCCGCGGGCCGCGGCGGACGGCGGCGCCGAGCGCACGCGCCATCAACTGGGCGCCGAGGCAGAGGCCGAGCGTCGGCGCGCCATGCGCGAGGCGGGCTTCCAGGATCCGCAGCTCGTCGGCCAGGAACGGGTAGGCGTCCTCCTGACAGGCGCCGATCGGGCCGCCGAGCACGACGAGGAGCGGCGTCTTCACCGGCTCCAGCGTCCACAGGTCGTCGACGCCCGCATCGTAGTAGTGGACCTTGTAGCCCCGCGCCGCCAGCACGCCTTCGAAGCTGCCGAGATCCTCGAAATGCACGTGCCGGATCGCCACCGCCGTCTTCATCATGGCCGCATGCTCCGCTGCGTCCCCGTCATGGTCACCACCATATTGACATAGGACAATAATTCGTTTATCTCTGACAAAATATCGCCATGCCGGCGCGCTGTCCAGCGCCCGCATCACCGGGGTATGCGTGATGAGCCATCCCTTCCTCGACGGCAGGACCGCCGCCGAGATCGCCGCGAGCGCCGAGCGCGCCATCCGGGACGGCCGCCTCGCCGACGGGGCGAGGCTTCCGGCCGTGCGGGACCTGGCCGAGGCGATCGGCGTGAACCGCAACACGGTGGCGGCGGCCTACGCCCGCCTGCGCGAGGCGGGCCTGGTTACCGGCGCGGGCAGGCAGGGCTCCATCGTCGCCGCCCGGACGCGCGTGGACGCCTACCGGCCGCCGATCCCGGCACGGGCCAGGGATCTCGCCTCGGGCAACATGGACCCGCGGCTCCTGCCCGACCTGGCGCCGCATCTGGCCTCCCTGGCGCTGCCGCCGGGCGCCTACGAGATGGCCGACGACGACCCCGGGCTGGTGGCCCACGCCCGCGAGCTCCTGCGCGGCGACGGCGTGGCCGCGGGGGAGATCGCGGTCGTCTCGGGCGCGATGGACGGGATCGAGCGGGCGCTGCGCGTCCATCTGCGCCCCGGCGACGCGGTCGCGGTCGAGGATCCGGGCTACGTCTCGGCGCTCCTGCTGATCCGCTCGATGGGCCTGCGCCCGGTCCCGGTCCCGCTCGACGGCGACGGCATCGACCCGCGGCTGCTGGACGGCGCGCTGCGGGACGGCGCCAGGGCCGTCGTCCTCACGCCGCGCGCCCACAACCCGACCGGCGCGCGCCTGACCGCGGACCGCGCCGGGGCGCTGCGCGAGGTGCTGGACCGGCACCCGGCCGCCCTCCTGGTCGAAGACGACCACGCCGGCCCCGTCTCCGGCGCCGCCTTCGCGACCGCGGCGCCGGCGGACCCGGACGCCCGCCCCTGGGTGCTGGTGCGCTCGGTGTCCAAGTTCCTCGGGCCCGACCTGCGCGTCGCCGTGGTGGCGGGGGACGGGACGACGCTGTCCCGCCTGCGCAACCACCAGGCGCTCGGGCCGCGCTGGGTCAGCCATCTCCTGCAGCGGCTGACGGCCCGGGTGTGGTCCGATCCCGCGACCGCCGCGCTGGTGGAGCGCGCGGCCGCCTCCTACGCGGAGCGGCGGGCCCTGCTGGTCGGGGCGCTCGCGGCGCGCGGCATCGCGGCGGCGGGGGCGTCGGGCCTCCATGTCTGGGTCCCCGTCGCCCGGGAGGCCGAGGCGGTCCAGGGCATGCTTGCGCGCGGCTGGGCCATGCAGGCCGGCGAGGTCTTCCGCATGCGCAGCCCGCCCGGGGTCCGGATCGGCGTGGCGGGGCTGTCGCCCGGCGAGGAGGAGGACGTCGCGGCCGCGCTGGCGCAGACGCTGCGCCCGGCCCGGGGCATCTACGCCTGACCGGGCGGCTCTCCACGTCTCCTCGTGGCCTCGGGGGACCCGGCCCCAACCCCGGCCCCGCGGTCGGTAGGCGCCGACGGGCGACCTCGCGCCGCCCTGCCGTGACGGACCGCGGGCGGAGTTCCGCCGCTCCGGTACTGGAAGGTCAGCAGCAGGAACGTATCGAGGATCGGTGTGCTGAATCGCCACATCGCGGCCTCCTTTCGAGGCCCACTGTGCGGATGGCTGGCGGTGGCGCTCAAACGAGCTTATCGTCCTCCTTGCATAACCTGAAGTGATGCATCCCGTGGAGGCGCGCGTGTCACGCCGGTTGCCGACGCTGACCGCGCTGCGGGCCTTCGAGGCGGCGGCGCGGCATCTGAGCTTCACCAGGGCGGCCGAGGAGCTGTTCGTGACCCAGGCCGCCGTCAGCCGCCAGGTGCGGGAACTCGAAAGCTGGCTCGGGCGGCCGCTGTTCCGCCGCCAGCACCGCCAGGTCAGGCTGACCCAGGACGGCGTCCTGCTCGCCGAGCACCTGACCGGGAGCTTCGACGAGCTTGCCCGCGTCATCCAGTCCGTGCGCGACCCCGGGTCCACGAGCCTGCATGTCAGCGTCGAGCCGGCCCTGGCCGCGCGCTGGCTGGTCCCCCGCCTCGGCCGGTTCCGGGCCCGCCATCCCACGGTGGAGCTTTCGCTCAGCAGTTCCGCCGCCGTCGCCCGCGTGGGAGCGGAGGCGGACCTCGCGATCCGCTGGTCGCTGGACCGGACCGCCTGGCGCGGCGCGACCGCGTCGCTTCTGGGCGAGGTGGAGGCCTTCCCGGTCCTGGCGCCGTCGCTGCGCGCCTCGACGCCGGGTCTCGACGGCCCCGCCGACCTCGCGCGATGTACCCTCCTGTTCGAGGACGACCGCGGGTATTGGAGCCGCTGGTTCGCCGAGGCCGGGCTGGACGGGGTGCACCTGCCCCGCGGGCCGGTGTTCAACGACGCCGCGCTGGCGATCGAGGCCGCGGTCCGCGGCGAGGGGGTGGCCCTGGGAGAGCCGGCGCTCGCCGCCGACGATCTGGCGGCGGGGCGGCTGGTGCGGCCCTTCGCGCCTCGCGTGCGCCTCGGCGCGTACTGGCTGGTGATGCCTCCCCACGGCGCGGGCGCGCCGGCCGCGGCCTTCGCCGAATGGGTCAGGGAAGAGATGGAGGCGACCCTGGACGGCTTCCGCCGGCCGTGACGAGACCCTTCCCGCCGTTGCCGGCGCCGTTCAGATCGGCTCGGCCACGGAAGCGGCCCGATCGACCCTGGCCGGTTCTCCCGCCGTGGACTGCGGGGCCGGGGGCTTGCGCATGATGACGGCCCAGTCCGAGGCCTTGGCCTGGAAGCGGCCCCAGGTCAGGGCGCCGGCAAGCGTTCCTACGGCCTCGTATATCCCGTAGAGAAGCGGCGACCGTCTCTTCAGGTCCTCCTTTTCCGGCCCTTCGTAGCATTGCGCGATCAGCAGGTCGAACCCGCTCGTCTCGGCCATCCGGACGATCGAGCGGAAACTCGACTCCGGCTTCAGGAAGGTCCGGAACGGCGCATATCCCGGTTCCCCGGCACGGGCGCCTCCCTTGATCCTCCGGTAGTACCAGACGTGGAACCAGTGCGGCGACAGCTTGGTCACCGCCCCCTTGACCGAGTACAGGTTCGGACAGCCGACGACCAGGACCCCGCCCTCGTCGAGTGCCTCCATGATGTTCTTCATGGCGCGGGCGGGCCTGTCGAGATGCTCCAGCACGTTCCAGCAGACGACGAGGTCGTAGCGGTCCGGGCTGGTCCAGCTTTCGAGGTCGCCGACCACCTTTTCATTTGCGTAGGAATTTCTTTCGAGCTACTCGGGACTGATGTCGAGCGTCGTTACGTATTTTTCTCCTCTGAAATGAATGTGCATGCAGGAACCGCCTCCCGCTTCCAGGACTCGGATCAGGCGGTTCTTGGGCAACGTCTCGTTCAGCTTTTTCTCTATTAATTTAATTATATTCTGACCATCCATGATCTTTTCCTCCAAAACTATTTATAAGGATTGCTCCTGAAGTTGTTCTCTCTGAAGAAACCTTTGGTACTAGCCGGCAAGAACTTTGGAGGTGGTGCAACGAAGGCAAGAGGTGATGTCGGCCGCCTGGGCGCCGCGGTCCCCGAGGCGGGATACCGGGACCGGGGTAGCGCGAACGGCTGCACCTTCTGCGCGGGGGCCGTTGCCGTGCGCGAGGGGGCGCGGCCTGCTCCGGCCGGGAGACGCCTCTTGCCGTCGCGGCCGATGCCGGTTATCGAGGGTCGAGCGCCATGGAATGACGGCGCCCACCCGACGAGAGGACGAGGACGATGCAGCGCGAGGTCGACGCCCCCGCGATCGAGGCGGATGGGCTGGTCAAGAGCTTCGGCGGGACCCGCGCCGTCGACGGGATCGGCCTGCGGGTCCGGCGCGGCACGATCTATGGGCTCCTGGGCCCGAACGGTGCCGGAAAGACCACGACCGTCCGCCTCCTGTCCACCCTGATCCGGCCCGATGCCGGCACTGCCCGGGTCCTCGGCCACGACGTCGTCGCCGAGCCGGCGGCGGTACGCGCGCGCATCGCCCTGACCGGGCAGTTCGCCACCGTCGACGAGGACCTGACCGGCCGGGAGAACCTGATCCTCCTTGCCCGGCTTCTGGGCCTGTCGCGCCACGCCGCGAAGGAGCGGACGCAGGCGCTGCTGGAGGCGTTCGGCCTTGCGGATGCCGCCGGCCGGCAGGCGAAGGCCTATTCCGGCGGCATGCGGCGGCGCCTCGACATCGCGGGCTCGCTGCTGGTGAGCCCCGACCTGCTGTTCCTGGACGAGCCGACGACCGGGCTCGATCCGCGCAGCCGGGGCCAGATCTGGGAGATGGTCCGCGACCTTGCGCGGCGCGGGACGACGGTGCTGCTGACCACCCAGTACCTGGAGGAGGCCGACCAGCTCGCCGACCGCATCGCCGTGATCGATCACGGCCGCGTCATCGCGGAAGGCACCAGCGCCGAACTGAAGGCCTCGGTCGGCTCCGGCGTCCTGCACGTCCGCCTCGGCGACGCGGCCAGGCGGGACGAGGCCCGGGCCCTGCTCTCGGCCGCGCTCGGCGCCGAGGTGCAGGCGGACATGGACCCCAAGGCGCTGAGCGCGCGGCTGCGCGAGCCCGCGGGCGCCATCGAGGCGCTGGGCCGGCTGTCGCAGGCAGGCATCGCGGTCACGGAGTTCTCGCTCGGCCAGCCGAGCCTGGACGAGGTGTTCTTCGCCCTGACGGGCCACGCGGCGACCCCGCCCGGCGACGCCGGGCAGGAGAAGACATCCGGCGACGCCGGGCAGGAGAAAGCGGTTCCATGAGCATCGACGAGACCCCCGGCGGCGGGCCCGCCGCCCCCGCGATCGCGCCGCTGGCGAAGCCGCCGGCGCCCGGGCCGCTGCGCGAGACGCTGATCTTCGCCTGGCGGGCGCTGCTCAAGATCAAGCACACGCCGGAGCAGCTCTTCGACGTGGTGGTCACGCCGGTCATGTTCACGGTGATCTTCACCTACCTGTTCGGCGGCGCGCTGGTGGGATCTCCCGACGCCTACCTGCAGTTCCTGCTGCCAGGCATCTTGGTGCAGACGGTGATGTTCACCTCCGTCTATACCGGCTTCACGCTGAACACCGACCTGTCCAAGGGCATCTTCGACCGCTTCCGCTCGCTGCCGATCTGGCGCCCGGCCCCGATCGCCGGCGCCGTCGCGGGCGACCTGCTGCGCTACACGATCTCCTCCGTCCTGGTGATCCTCGTCGGCGCGGTCATGGGCTACCGCGCGGAGTCGGGCCTGCCCGGCCTCCTGGCCGCGATCCTCGTCCTCGACGTCTTCGCCTTCGGCATCGGCTGGGTGTTCATGGCGGCGGCCCTGCTCGTGCGCACGCCGGGCACCGTCATGACCCTGTCGTGGCTGGTCCTGATGCCGCTGACCTTCGCCTCCAACGTCTACGTCGATCCGGCGACCTTGCCGGACTGGCTGCGGGCCTTCGTCGAGGTGAACCCGGTGGCGCTCGCGGTGACCGCGCTCAGGGGCATCCTGGGCGGCACTCCCGACGCGGCGGAGATCGGCCTGGCCCTGGCGGCGCCCGCCGTGGTGGCGGCGGTCTTCGCCCCGCTGACCATGCGGCTCTACGCGCGGGAGCGGTGACGGCCGCCGCCGGGACTCTCCCGTGCGGGCGCTGTTGACGGCAGTCCATGACGGGCAGGAGGAGACGACATGGCCGACCGCGACATGAAGCATCTGGGCCGCATCACGACCGAACCGGCACCCGAGGAGACCGGGGCCGACGCCGGGAAGACCAAGGCCGCCGAGAAGGCGGTCGCGATGGGAAAGGTCGAGAAGCCCGAGGACGCGGCGCGGGCATCCGCCGCGGACGCCCACCGCGACCGCGGCGGCGTTCCCGAGGAATGACCGGGTGCCCCGCTCTCTGAAGTTGTAGGCCTGGGCGATCCGCGCCCCGGCGTCGTTCTCTGCCTGGGACGTCCGGCACGCAGCCGACGCGAGGGGAGGGAGAGATGGCGCCGATATCGGTTCGCTTCACCTATCACACCGGCCTTGCGGCCGATCTGTTCGGCAATGCCCGCCTCGTCGGCAGTTGGGACGGGGCGGGCAGGCCGGTCGACGCCGGATGGTCGTCCGTGCCGATGGCGGCGGCGACCGGCGAGGATGGGTGCCCCTGCTTCGAGGCGTCCGTCGCCTTCGATCCGGCCGCCGCCGGCCGGGCGTTCCGCTGGGGCGTGCTCCTCGACGGCCCCGGCGGCGCCGACCGCTGGGGCATCGCGGCGGAACCCGACCGCGAGGATGCCCGCGACCTGCACCGGGTATTCACGCTCCGGCCCCACGGGCAGCACGAGGTCTATTATCTGACCCAGTGCCGCCGGCTCGGCGCCAACAAGGCTGGGAACGGGGTCGGGGCCGGAAATGGCGGGGCGGGCATCCGCTTCGCCGTCTGGGCGCCGAACGCCCGGGCGGTCGAGGTGGTCTTCGCGGACCCCGACCGCGGCTACGTCGCCGACGACGGGGCCGGGGTGGTGGACACGCTGCCGATCCCGCCGGAGAACAGGGGCCCGGACGGCGTCTGGTCGGTCGGCCCGGCGGACGATCCCGCGCGCCTGGGCAGCTTCGTGACCCTGGCCGGCCGCCCCTACATGTACAAGATCACCCGCGACGACGGCTCCGTCGCCTACCGGACCGACATCTTCTCGCGCCTGCAGTTCGGCGCGGGCGACGTCAACCCCGCGCACGGTGCCTGGTCCGGCAGCCGCGGCACGCTCGACGGCACCGTCTCCTGCTCGGTCGTGGTCGACCCGGACGTGGTGCTGAGGGACGCCGGGCCGCATGCGGTCGAGGTCTCCGCGGCGGCGTTCTGGGACGGGGAGCACGATCCGGCCCGCCCGGTGCCGACCCGGGTCGAGGACCTCGTGATCTACGAGCTGCATGTCGGCGCGCTGAACCCCGGCCGTGCCGATGCCGGCGACCTGGAGGATGCGATGGCGCTGATCCCCCACCTCGTCGATCTCGGCGTCAACGCGGTGGAACTCCTGCCGATCTCGGAGTTCCGCGACGAGGCCAACTGGGGCTACGCCACCTCGCATTTCTTCGCGGTCGAGACCAGCGCCGGCGGGCGCGACGCGCTGAAGCGGTTCGTGCGGGAATGCCACCGCTACGGCATCGCCGTCCTCCTCGACGTCGTCTACAACCACTACCACCACCACGCCGAGCGGGCCCAGTGGGCCTATGATTCGACCGCGCCGGAGAACAACGCCTGGTACTGGTACGAGGGCCGGCCCGCGGACTACCATCACCCCGAGGGCGGCTACGTCGACAACATGTCGACCGCCTGGGCGCCGCGCTTCCACGAGGAGGTCGTGCGCCAGCTCTTCATCGGCAGCGCCGCCGAGCTGGTCCTGGACTTCCACGTCGACGGCTTCCGCGTCGACCAGACGACGTCGATCCACTCCTACGCCGTCCTTCACGCCGACGGGCGTCCGGCGGACCGCGCGCGGATCTTCGGGGCCAAGTTCCTGCGCCAGTGGGCGCGGACCTTGCGCCTGATCAGGCCGGACGTGCTGCTGACGGCGGAGGACCATTCGACCTGGGAGGACGTGACCAAACCGGCCGAGGACGGCGGGCTCGGCTTCGACGCCACCTGGTACGCCGATTTCTACCACCATCTCGTCGGCGACGGCGGGAAGGGGCCGGACTACGCCAAGCTGCTGCGCACCGCCGGGTCGGGCGACAACCGGCCGCTGGCGATGGGGGCCTTCGCTGGGGCCCTGCGCCACAGCCGGTTCCGGAAGATCGTCTACAACGAATCGCACGACGAGGCCGGGAACGCCGCCGGCTCCTCGCGCACGATCCTGGCCGCGGTCGGCGGCGCCCCGCTCGTCGGCGAGACGCGGCGATGGGCGGAGGCGCGCTGCCGGGTCGCCGCCGGGCTGACGGTGCTCTCGGCGGGCACGCCGATGTTCTTCATGGGCGAGGAGGTCGGCGCCGCGAAGCCGTACCGCTACCATGACTTCACCCGCCATAAGGAGGACATCGTCGGCGGGCGCAACGGGGACGGAAGGGCGCTGTTCGAGTTCTACCGCGACCTCGTGCGGCTGCGGCGCGGCCGGGCCGCCCTGTCGTCGCGCGACATCGATGTCCTCCACGTCCACGACGCCAACCGGGTCCTCGCGTTCCTGCGCCGGCACGGGCGGGACGTCGTGCTGGTGATCGCCAGCCTCAACGACCGGCCCTTCGACCACGGCTACACGGTCGGGAACGAGCGCCTGCCGGACGGAGACTGGACCGAGCTCTTCGACAGCGACGCCGTCCGCTACGGCGGCTGGGGCCTGCGCGCGGGCATCGGCGCGCCCTCCTCATCCAACGGGGCGCTCACCACCGTCCTTCCGGCCAGCGGCTTCGTCGTCCTCGCGCTCGGGCGGGATTGACCGCAGCCGCCGTCACAACCACCCCTTGACGCCTCTTCGAATTATATTTAGGATTCCTAATTAATAGGAGGGCCGAGAATGACCGAGGGGAGCGAAGGCGGGACCGGCAGGCATGTCGTCGCCGGGCTTGCGAAGATCGGGATGGCGCTGCGGAGCCGCGCCTGGCGCGAGGGCGAGCGCCTGGGCCTGACACCGACGCAAGCCCAGGCGCTGGGGCTGGTGCGCGCCCGCGCGCCGCGGCCGGTGCGGCTGTCGCAGGTCGCGGACGACCTGCAGGTCACCCAGGCCACCGCCAGCGACGCGGTGTCGGCCCTGGTCCGCAAGGGCCTGCTGTCGAAGGACCGGGCCCCCGACGACGCCCGCGCGGTGGCCTTGCGCCTGACCGCCGCGGGCGAGGCGGCGGCGGACGGGATCGCGGAGTGGCCGGACTTCCTGCTGCGCAGCGTGGACGCGCTGGACGAGTGCGAGCAGGCGGCCTTCCTGCGCGGCCTCGTGAAGATGATCCGGGACCTGCAGGTGCGCGGCGACATCCCGGTCGCGCGGATGTGCGTGACCTGCCGGTTCTTCCGGCCGCACGTCCACGACGACCCGCGCGCCCCCCATCACTGCGGGTTCGTCGACGCCCCCCTGGGCGACCGCGACCTGCGCATCGACTGCCCGGAGCAGGAGCAAGCCTCCCCGGGGCAGCAGGAAGCCGCCTGGGACCGGTTCGTCCGGAACGGCGCGGCATGACAACGCGGAAAGGGAAGACGATGAAGAGACTGGCGATCGGGGCGGCGGTGCTGGCCCTGGGCATGGCAACGGCGGCGGGGATGGCGACCGCGCACGAGATCGAGGCGAAGGCCGGGGGCGGGGCGGACCCCGCCTTCGACGTCGTGCGCACCGGCATCGCGACCGAAGGCGGGGACGTCGTGTTCCGGATCGCCGTCAGCGGCGAGGCCGCATCGAGCCGGCCGACCCCGACCGGCAAGCTCGCCGGCAGCACGGTTTTCTCCTATGTCTGGCCGACCAGCCTGGACAGCGCGACCGTTGGCTTCGAGGCCGGCCAGGGCATCCTGGCGCTCGCCGTCACCGCGCATCCCGACTTCGACGACACGCCGCTCCAGGACGAGAACGGCGACGGCAGCCCCGGCAACGACGGCGACGTGTGGCACAGCCACTGGGTCGTCCTGGTCCCGGACGAGGCCTGCGGCCCCGGCGCGCTGAAGGTCAGGGACATCCCCGAAGGCACCAAGCCGCGCCTGCCGCCGACCTGGCCGGACCTGCCGATCCTGATCGACAGCCCCGGCCACGAGCCGGAGATCGCCGGCGACACCGTCGAGGTCCGCGTCCCGATCGATCGCCTGGGCGCGGTCGAGGGCGCATCCTTCGACGGCGTCACCTCAGCATTGCGGGTGAACGCCGACATGCACGCGCCGCTGCTGTGCGTCGCCGACGTGTTCGACGTCGCCTCCGGCGACCTCAGCCTGCCCGGCAGGGTCCGTTAGCTGATAGCAGTCACCGCTGCCTGGCAGCATTCCCGGCCTGCTATGGACCACTACGAATGACGAAGGTAGCGGCACAGCAGCATCCTGAACGCTCTCTATAGAGAGACGCCATGCTCCACTGCGATCATGATCGCTTACCTGCGTCGACACTCCAACCTGGGGCGCCTCTGGCAAGATCGGCTGCGGGCGCCCTTCCTTCTGTTCTCTGCCCCATTATCTTAATCAGCGGTCAAAGTGACCTAAGAGCGAGTGTGATACCCTGCCGACCTTGAAGGATCCTGCTTCAGCCCACAGATCGGGAACAAGTGGGCTTTTCAGCCATTTTACGTTACCCTGCTGGATAATCGCTCTGAAGCCCAAAAAGGGGTTTCTCAAGTCGGTTGAGCGCCACCCGACATGGTGCTTGATAGGAGAACCTGAGCATGATGATTGATGGAGGGGCGACAATGAGCGAGCAGCAGCAGAAGGCCATCCTGGAGGCAATCGAGCGTGCCAACGAGCGCGCCAAGAAGGATGCCGACTATGCCCGCCGTACACTGATTGAAGAGGGCGTCTACACGGAGAACGGCGAGCCCGGCGAGCACTATCGATAATCATGTCGGTTTTATCGAACCCCTATGTCCTCGGCTACCACGGCTGCAAGAAGGACATAGGGGAAGCCATCCTCGCAGGCACCAAGCCTCATCTCCGGCACAGCGACAATCCATGGGACTGGCTCGGCAGAGGTATCTACTTCTGGGAAGCTGATCCGGTCCGTGGTTACGAGTGGGCGAAGGACTATTGCGCTAGGAACGGCGGTGAGCCCTTCGTGATCGGTGCCGTGATCCATCTCGGCAACTGCCTGAACCTGATGGACCGGGCCTCGCTCAACACTCTCAAGGCCGCTTACGACACCTTTTCAACCTTCCATGACCGAGCGTTCCCGGACAAACCGCTGCCGGTGAACAAGCCCAAGAGCAAAAGGCACGACCTCGATTGCGCAGTGATCAACCATCTGCACAAGTTGCTTGCGGACAACATTGACGACGAGGGCAATCCGGCACCGTTGCCGCCCTTCAACACGGTGCGTGGGCTCTATCAGGAAGATGATCCGATCTTCGCCGACTCCATGATCAAGGAGCGGACGCACATTCAGATTGCCGTGCTCACGGCCGAGCAGAGCATCCAGGGATACTTCCGGGTTCCTGAGGAACACTACAATTAAAAAAGAACCGTAGGCGGATGTCTGCTTCCGCGGATACTACGCCCGCAGCCGGTCGGCGCTGACGGCCTCCGGGGCGCCCAGCCTGCCCCGAAGATGATCGGCGAGGCGGTCGGCCAGGGCGACCAGCGTCAGCGTCGGGTTGGCGTAGCCGCAGGTCGGGAACACCGAGCTGCCGGCGACGTACAGGTTCGCGACGCCGAACACCCGGCAGTCCGCGTCGACGACGCCTTCGCGCGGCGTCGCCGCCATCCGGGTCGTGCCCATGTGGTGGCAGCCGCCCCACAGCCAGGAGGGCCAGGACGTGTCATCGGCGGACAGCCACGGCTCCGGCACGACCCGACCGAGCCCGAGGCGGGTGAACTCCCGGTCCAGCGTCTCGACCGCGACGCGGATCGTGCGCTTGTCGAGCGGCGTCAGGCGCCAGTCCAGCCGGGCGCGCGGGCGGCCGAAAGGGTCGCGCTCCGTGCTCAGCGTGACGCGGCTGTCGGGGTTCGGCGCCTGCTCCGAGCGCGTGAACACCGCACAGGTCCGGCCGCGCGCATAGGCGAGCGCCCCCGCGACGCTCGCCGGCAGGTCGGCGCCGATCGTGCGGACGAGGCGCGCGAACTCCTTGTCGTGCGCCAAGGCGCCAAGACCGAACCGGCCAAGGCCGAGCCCGCCGCGCCCAAGCCGCGCCGCCAGGTCCTTGAGCGCGCCGTATCCCGGCGACGCGCGTCCGGTCGAGGGGTCCGGCAGATAGTCGTCGATCAGGATCGCGCTGTAGTTCAGCACCTCGTGGCGCCGCTGCGCCGGTTCGGACAGCGCGATGCCGGCCCCGATCGAGGTCCGGCGGACCTGGCGGCGCCGGTACGCCTTCAGCCAGCGCCGGCTTCCGGCGAAGCGGACCGTCGCCGAGCGCACATGCGGGTGCTCCATGAAGTGGCGGCCGACGAGGTCGTACCCGTTGCCGAGGCCGGCCGGCGTTTCGGCGGTCGAGGCCAGCAGCAGGCGCGCGTTCTCGATGCCGCCGCAGGCCAGCACGACGGCGCGGGCGTGGATGTCGGCCCGGCGGCCGTCCGGGCCGGCGACCCGGACGCCGGTCGCCCGGCCGCCGGCGTCCGTGGCGAGGATCTCGACCACGGTCGACGACAGCATGACCGCGACGTTGCCCGCCTCCTGCAGCTCCCGCCCGAACTTCCGGCCGAAATTGATGCCGGGGCAGTATTGCCAGACGCAGGTTTCCAGGTGCTGCGGGTCGAAGGCCCGGAAGGCGACGCCGTCCGCCTCCCAGTTCCCCGGGGCGTAGCCCGCCGGGTCGGCCGAGAAGAGGTCGCGCGCGTTCGCGTAGGCCGCTTCCAGTTCCGGAGCGCCGATCGGCCAGCCGGAATAGGGGATCCAGGATCGCCGTCCGAAATCGGAGGGGCTCATCGCGGCGATGGCCGTCGGCCAACGGCGCCGGTCCTCCGGCCAGCCGTTCATGGAGCCGCCGAACCGCCGGTAGCGGCACTCGTGCAGCGGCGAGTATGGCAAGCCCGCGTTCTCGCCCCGGGCCAGGTCCTGCATCTCGCGCGAATGATCGTGCGTGCCGCTCTCGATCAGGCAGATGCGGAGGCCGCGGTCGCGCGAGAGCTTCCTGGCGATGGTGATGCCCGCCGGCCCCGCGCCGACGATCGCGACGTCGAAGCGGGGCGGCGAGGAGGGGGCGTGCCTGATCATGGCTGCATCGACAGCCGCCGCCGGGGTTCGGTTCCCCGGTCCGGCTACTTTGCCGCTGGATCGGAGCCGGACAGCGGAACCGGTTCGGCCAATACCATGGCAATGCCGTCGGGCTGGTAGGCCGCCTCGTTGATGAAGACCGGATACACCGGCCCCTCGCCCCGGTGGGCCACGACCTCCCCGTCGAACGTCCGGAGCAGCGGCCCGCCGGGAGCGACGGGCTCGTAGTCGCGGCCCTCGCGGGCGGCGTGGACCATGGCCGTGGGCCGGCCGGCGGCATCCCGCGGATAGAGCACGGGTCCGATCGGGCGATAGGCCGTCACCGGCGGTGCGTCGGGGATCTCCTCCTGGGCCTCCTCGATCGCGCGCAGCAGGTCGCGCAACGCCGTCTCCATCGCGACGACGGCGGCGTGGCTCAGCGTGTTCTGCACCACGGGCCCGATCTCCAGCGTGAACGACACCGGCACGACCGAAGGAAGGTAGGGCTGCTGCCCGACCGTCCCGTAGCCCGGCAGCAGGATCCTGGCCGACGCGTTGAACGCCGCGAACTTCCGCAGGATCGCGACCGACAGGGGATCGGTGCCGACCGGCACGATGGTCGTCCCCATGTTCGCGTTGGTGGTGTGGAGGTCGATGATGCAGTCCGTCCCCGTCCGCTCGGCCCCTTTCGGCCCGAGGGCGCGGTCGAGTTCCCGTGCCAGCGCCGCCTCGCGGGGCTGCGGGTCCTCCGCGCCCGGGGTCTGCGCGCCGAAGCGGCGGTTGAGGTCGGCGTCGACATACCGCCGCCGGGCGGCGATCGCCTCGGGGTTGGCGATCAGGGTGCGGATGTCGAGGCGCCCGCCGGGCCGCGCGGGGCGGCTGCGCA
>NZ_DASYHS010000050.1:0-25497 GCF_035998295.1 Arenibaculum sp.
GGATCTCCTCGAATTTCATCTCCTGTAGTCCCTGCAGCACCTCCGTCCGCCTCATCTCCGCCCCCATAACCAAGCTGGAGCGATTCTAAGATCGGACAGATCACTTGCTACATACCCCGGACACATGACGTGTTACCGACAGGCGACTGCCCGACGATAGCGGACGTCGCGCTCTACAGCTACACTGCGAGGGCTCCGGAGGGCGACGTGTCCCTGGAGCCTTACGAGAACATCCGCTTCTGGCTTGGACGCCTCGAAGCGCTGCCGGGATTCGTGCCGATGACATCCACCGCAGCCGGTCCGGCGGCTTGAGCCCGGGCGCCGCATCGGGCGGGGGGCCCGGCATGACCGATGCGTCGTCGGAGACTCCGGCCGCGCAGAGTACCCAGCCTCTTCGGGGGTGGGACGGGGACGGATCTCCCTTCCATGAGGGAGAGCAGGCGGCGCAACGCCGGGCCGGGGTCCGTGACCGCATTGAGGCGGTCGGCCGCCGCGTCATCCGCGGCATCATGCCGGACCAGCATCGGACGTTCTTCGAACAGCTTCCCTTCGTGCTCGTCGGCAGCGTCGACGATGCCGGGCGTCCCTGGGCGTCGATCCTCGTGGGGGAGCCGGGTTTCATCAGGTCGCCGGACCCGGGTGCGCTCGAGATCACCGCATCGCCCCTGGCCGGGGATCCGCTCGGCCGGAACCTTCGCCAAGGGGTGTCGCTCGCCCTCCTCGGTATCGAGCCGACGACCCGCAGACGCAACCGGATGAACGCCACGGTCGCCGCGATGGGCCGCGACGGCTTTACCCTGCGGGCCGACCAGAGCTTCGGCAACTGCCCGAAATACATCCAGGCGCGCGCCCACCGGTTCGTGCGTCCGCCGAACGAGAAGGCGGATGGCGCAGAGATGGTGCGAGAGGGGCATCTGCTGTCGGACCGGGCACGCAGGCTGATCCGGCAGGCCGACACCTTCTTCATCGCCACCGCCGCACCCGGAGCGAACACGGGCGACCGCGTACGCGGCGCGGACGTGTCCCATCGCGGCGGAAGCCCGGGATTCGTGGACGTGGTCGAGCGGAACGGCGCAACGGTCCTGCGGTCGCCGGACTTCATCGGCAACTCCCATTTCAACACGTTCGGCAACATCGAACTCGATCCACGCGCGGGTCAGCTCTTCGTGGACTTCGAGACCGGCGACCTCCTGCTCCTGACGGGCGAAGCCCGCGTCCTCTGGGACGGGCCGGAGGTCGATGCCGTCGCCGGGGCCGAGCGCATCCTGGAATTCCGCGTCTCGGAGGGGGTCTTCCTGTCCGACGCACTGCCGATGAGGTTCGGTGAGGCGACGCCGGCAAGGGAGCTGTCGGCCAGAGACGGGTCGTGAGGCCTCTACTGGAACCGGCCCGGCATGTCCTTGATGAAGCCGCAAGGATCGTGATCATGGGCCCGCACATCCGCATCTGGGGATAGTCATGGATCGGCTGCACGCGATGGAGGTCTTCGTGGCGGTCGCCGAGGCCGGTCGCTTCTCGCGGGCGGCGCAGCGGCTGAGGCTGTCGCCGGCGGCGGTCACTCGGACGGTCACGGCCCTGGAGGACAGGCTCGGCGCACGGCTGATGACGCGCACGACGCGAAGCCTGACGCTGACCGAAAGCGGCCTGCGCTTCCTCGAAAGCGCCAAGCGGCTGCTCCAGGAATTCGACGAGGCGGAGAAGGTCGCGGCCGGGGAGACGGCCGTGCCCACCGGGCATCTCACGGTGACGGCGTCGGTCACGTTCGGCCGGTCGCACGTGGCGCCGGTGCTGTCGGGGTACCTGCGCGAACATCCACGGGTCTCCGCATCGCTCCTGCTGCTCGACCGGGTCGCGAACCTGGTCGAGGAGGGCATCGACGTCGCGATCCGCATCGGAGAGCTGCCCGATTCCAGCCTCGTCGCGCGACAGGTGGGCGCGGTGAGGCGGCTCCTGGTCGCCAGCCCCGATTACCTGGAGGCATGCGGCATGCCGAGGGATCCCGAGGACCTGAAGGCCCACAGCATCATCGCCTTCACGAGCCTGCTGCCGAACCGCGAATGGCGATTCGTGAGAGACGGAAGGTCCAGCGGCGTGACGCTGGCCCCCCGGCTGGAGCTGAACGACGCCGTGGCCGCGATCGCCGCGGCGGAGAGCGGCGACGGGATCACGGTCGCCCTGTCGTACATGGTCGCGGATGCGGTCCGGCAAGGCCGCCTCGTGCCCGTCCTGGACGGGCTGATGCCGGGACAGGTGCCGGTGCACCTCCTCTATCCGCATAGCCGCATCGTCGCCGCGAAGGTGCGGAGCTTCATCGACTTCACCGCCCCGCGGCTGCGCAGGACATTGAACGCCCTGGACCTGGCGCCTTCCGGGCTTCCGGCCGCCGCCGGTCCCGCCGGATGAGGCCGCGTCGCGGCAGCCGCGGCCGGGATCAGATGTCGTGTCTGCGGATGTTCGCCAGCACCTTGTGCAGCGTCTTGGCGAAGGCCTGGTACTCGTCGTCGTCGATGCCTTCGAACATCCGCACGAACATCTCGTAGACCATCGGCCAGACCCGGGCGAAGGCGCTGCGCCCCGCCTCGGTGATGTGAACCTCGCGCACGCGCATGTCGTCGGGGCGCGGCTGCCGGCGGATGAAGCCCTGCTCCTCCATGCCGTCGAGCGTCCGGCTCATGGTCGACTGCTCGGTCACGGCGAAGACGGACAGCTCGTTCACGGTCAGTCCCGAGCTGATCGACAGGACCGCGAGGATGCGCATCTTCGTGGTCGTCATGTCGTGCGCGCGCAGGGCTTCGGCCATGTTGGCGTTCCACCGGGCCGAGATGCGGTTCAGCAGATAGGGAGCGAACTGCTGGAGACCGATCTCGCCCATGCTCGGGATGGCGGCCTCGGCCTCGCCATCCGTGCGCACCAGGACGCCGCGCTGGAACCTGGCCCTCTCCGAGGTCACAAGGACAGTCCTCCGATGCTGCCGCCGCCGCAGACGAACAGGACCTGGCCGGTCACGAAGCCGGACTCCTCGGCCGCGAAAAATTCGACCGCGTGGGCGACGTCCGCGACCGTGCCCAGCCGGCGCACGGGAAGCTGCCCGGCGATCGCGGCTTCGCGCTCGGAACCCTTGGGCACGATGCCCCAGAAGTTGCCGGTCAGGATCGGTCCGGGGGCGACGACGTTGACCGTGATGCCCTCCGGCCCGAGTTCGAGCGCCCAGGTACGTGCCATGCCGTGCACGCCCGCCTTGGTCGCCGCGTAGGCGGTGCGGGTCGGCACGCCCATGGCGGCGCGCGAGGTGACGAAGACGATGCGGCCGAACCGGGCCTCGCGCATCTTCGGCAGGATCGCCTGGGTCAGCATGAGGGGGGCCGTAACGTGGAGCATGGTCAGGCCCGCGACCTCCTCCGGCTTCACGTCCCCGACGAGGTTCGGCCACACCAGGCCGGCATTGTGGACGGCATGGGTGAAGGCCGGGCGCGTCGCCAGCTCCGCCGCCGCGTCGCGCGTAGCACCCTCGTCGAGCAGGTCGACCTCGATCGCCTCGAACAGGTCGTGCGTCCAGGCCGGCTTCGACCGCGCGAGCCCGACGACGCGCCAGCCCTTCGCCAGCATGCGTTTCGCGACCTCCTCGCCGATTCCGGAACTGGTCCCGGTGACGAGGGCATGGAAGGCGGTGGCGGTCATGAAGGCACCTGCGGGGAGGCGGGGACCAGGGCCAGGACGCGCAACGGGCTGCCGGAGCCCTGCCGGATCTTCAGCGGCGCCGCGATCACGACGGCGCCCCTGGGCGGCAGCCGGTCCAGGTTGGCGAGGCATTGCAGCCCGTAGCGCCCGGCGCCGTGGAGGATGAAATGCGCGGGGTAGGGTGGCGAGAAATGGCCGCCCTGGCCGGCATCGGTGCCGACCGTCTCGGTGCCGAAGCCGATGATGCCGCGCTCGCGCACGAGGTACTCGATGGCGCCGGCATCGGGTCCCGGCGAATGCGCGCCGTCCTCCCGGAGGCCGACATAGTCGGGCGTGCCGACCTTCTTCGACCAGTCCGTACGGAACAGCACCCAGGCGCGCGGCGGGATCGGGCCGTGCGCCGCCTCCCATGCCTCGACATGGGCGCGCGTCAGCACGAAGTCGGGGTCGCCTGCGCACTCCGTGGAGAAGTCGAGCACGACCGCCGGCCCCACGACGTCACGCACCGGAAGCTGGTCGACGGTGTTCGCGGGGAGATGCCGGCCCGAGATCCAGTGCGCGGGCGCGTCGAAATGCGTTCCGGCATGCTCGCTCATGGAGATGTTGTTCCAGTACCATGCCGGGCCGCGATGGTCGTAGCGCGACACCTCCTCGATGCGGAAGGGCTGGCACTGGCCGAACTCCGGCGGCAGCACGATGACCGGGAAGTCCGGGCACAGCGTGTGGGTGAGATCGACGACCTCGACCTCGCCCGAGGCGAGGCCGGCGAGAAGCGCTTCGAGCGGGGCGGCGGTCACTGACCGAGCTCCCGCTCCAGGACCTTGGGGTCCTGGCGCCATTTCTGCGCGACGTCCCTGGCGACGTCGCCGACGAAGCTGTCCTCGATGCCCTCCTCGAGCGCCCTGACCACGGCGTCGGCGACCTGGCGCGGGGTCACCTTGGGCGGCGGGACGGTCTGGCGCCAGTCGTCGTCGAGCGGCCCGGTGAAGACGCTCATCACGCGAACGCCCCCGGGCCTCATCTCGGCGCGCAGGCATTGCAGCAGCGACAGCCGGGCGGCGCCGGCGGCCGAGAACGCGCCGAACTCCGGCCAGTTCGCCAGCGCATGGACCGGCAGGACGTCGACGAAGGCGGCGGCGTTGTTGGTCCCGTCCGCGCCGCGCGCGCGCATCGCGACGCCGAAGGCCTGGGCGAGGCGCGTCAGGCCGAACACGTTGGCCTCGAACTCGTCGCGCATCGTGGTGATGCCGTCGCGGGACAGGACGCCGCCCGGGCGCACGTGCTCGGCCGTGTTGACGAGGATGTCGACCTTGCCGCCGATCTCGCCCGCGAGCTCGCTCACCGAGGTCGTGTCGGTGACGTCCAGCGGCACGATCTCGATGTTCCCGATCGCGCGCAGCTCCGCCTCCTCGGGAAAGGGTTTCCAGAGCTGGGCCGCGCCGACGAAGACGATGGAGGCGCCGGCCCGGGCCAGCGCCGCCGCCAAGGCCCTGCCCACGGCCGAGCGGCCGTCGGTGACGAGGGCGCGCCGATGTTTCGGGCTCGCGGTGAGTTCCCGCAGCAGAGGGTCGTCTCGCATGTGAGGGGTCTCGCTTTCGGGCAGCGCGATCAGCACTGCGTTGCCGGCCTTGTCGAGCTTGGCCGCGACCCGCACCCGCCCCGGCACGACGACGTCCCCGTGCAGGAAGGCGACCACGGCGGGGCCGCAGTCCAGCGCCACGGTGCCGACGCGCCACGGCGTGCGCTCGCGGAAATACAGGTCGGTGGAGGTTCGGACGGTCGTGTGGGCGACGACCTCGCCGCCGTCGGGCACGTCGCGGAACGCTAGGTCGACCGACAGGCATTTCGGGCAGGCGTCGCGCGGGGGGTACGCGGCCGCCCCGCAGGCGGCGCAGACCTGGAGCCGGAAGGTGCCGAGCGCGGCCGCGGCGGTCATCCGGAGCGCGGCCCGGCTGCGGGCGCCCGGCGGCACCAGCGGCGCGCGCGTCCGCTTTTGGGGGTCCTTCTTCTTCGGCGGCGGCAGCGGCCGGGTCATGGGCCCGCCCCCTCGATGATCGCTGCGGCCGAGCACAGGCCGCGGTCGTAGTTGATCATGCCGAAGCCGGAGACGAGCGCGCGCCGCGCGCCGGGAACCTGCGCGCCGAGCGGCTGCCCGGTCACCTGCCGCATCGCCTCGACCAGGCCGAGATAGCCGCCCGCGGCACCTGCCTGGCCGACCGAGAGCTGCCCGCCGGAGCTGTTGTGCGGGAAACTGCCGTCGACTGTGAAGTCGTGGGCCCGCACGAAGTCCGGCCCCTCGCCCTTGGCGCAGAAGCCCAAATCCTCGAACTGCATCATCACGATCACGGGGTAATCGTCGTAGGTCTGGACGAGGTCGACGTCCTGCGGGCCGATGCCGGCGAGCGCGTAGAACTCGCCGACCTCCATGGCCCAGCCGCCGCGCATCTGGATCGGGTCGTCGGGAAAGGCGTTGTGCCGCTCCATCGTGGAGAGGATGCGCGCGCCTCGTAGGCCGAGCGACCGCGCGACGTCGGGCCGGGTGACGAGGAAGGCCTCGGCGCCGGCGCAGGGCATCACGCAGTCGAACAGCGCGATCGGGTCGGCGATCGGGCGCGCGCCCAGATAGTCGTCCAACGTCAGCTCCTTCTTCATCAGCGCGTGCGGGAAGCGCAGCGCGTTGTCGCGCTGGGCGACGCACAGCTTGCCGAAATCCTCCCGGGTGGCGCCGAAGCGGCGCATGTAGTGGTCGGTCAGCAGCGCGAAGGACGCGTTCGGGCCGCCCGAGCCGTAGGGATACGCCGCATCCTGGGCGAAGCGGGAGAAGCTCGACACGAGCTTGCGGAAGCTGTCGACGTGGTTGGTGTCGCCGGCGACGCAGGCGACGATCTCGGCGTCGCCGGCCTGGACCGCCCGCGCGGCGCGGCGTAGGGCCGCGACGCCGCTCGCGCCTCCCATTGGGATGTGGTCCAGCCAGCGCGGCGTCAGGCCGAGATGCTGCGTCAGCCCCACCGCCGTGTCGGGGACGAGCGTGAAGCTCGACACGCAGAGCCCGTCGAGGTCGGCCGGCCGCAGGCCCGCCGCGCGCGTCAGCTCCCCCAGCGCCCGCGCGATCCACCAATGGGCGCCTTCGATGGAATAGCGCATATAGGGGATCGTGACCGGCACCGCCGCCACGACGCCGTCGTAGTCCCGCCTGCGATGCCCTCCCGCGATCGCCATCACGCCGCCCGGCGCTTCTTCAGCGCCCTGGTATCGACCGAGGCCGGCGTCCCGACCACCGCGGCGACCAGTTCCCTCAGCGCGCCGCGCTGGATCTTCTCGGTCGAGGTCAGCGGCAGCGCATCGACGAAGGCGACGTGGCCCGGGGCCTTGTAGTAGGCGAGGCGGCTCAGGCACCAGGCGACGACGTCGCGGGCCAGCGCCTCGCGCGCGGATGCGTCGGCCGGCGCGTCGCGTGCGACGATGCAGGCCATCACCTCTTCGCCGCGCACGGGGTCGGCGGTCGGCGCGACCGCGACCTGCCGGACGCCGGGGTGCTGGAGGAGCACGCTCTCCACCTCGACCGCCGAGATGTTCTCGCCGGAGCGGCGGATCACGTTCTTCTTCCTGTCGACGAAATGGAGGTCGCCGTCCCCGTCGGCGAGGACGACGTCGCCGGTGCGGAACCAGCCGCCGGCCCAGGCCGCCGCCGTCGCCTCCGGGTCCTTCAGGTAGGCACGGAAGAAGCCGAAGCGCGGATCGTCCCCCGCGCGGCGGACCAGCAGCTCGCCCGGCTCTCCGGCGGCGGCCGGGGTGCCGTCCTCGCGCATGATCCTGACCTCGACCTCGGGCACGGGGCGGCCGAAGCAGCTCGTGCCGACCTTGCGCGGCTCGTGGCTGGCGATGACGGCGGCGGCCACTCCCGTTTCCGTCATCGCCCAGGCTTCGATCAGGGGAAAGCCGAAGCGCTCCTCGAAGGGGGCGTGCAGGCGCTTGTCGACGCCGGCCCCGAAGCCGAACCGGACGCGGTGGTCGCGGTCGGCGGCGCCGGGCTCCATGCCCATCAGCATCGCGGGCATCACGCCGAGATAGTGCACGACGCTCGCCCGCGACGCGCGCACGCTGTCCCACCAGGTCCTGGGATGGAAGCGGTCGAGCACGGTCAGGCATCCGCCGACGGTGACCATCGCCATCACCGAACAGGCCATGGCGTTCATGTGGAACAGGGGCAGCGGCGTCAGCATGCGCTCGCTTCCCTCCTCCAGCCGGCACAGCCCGCCGATCCCCGCGTACCAGTCGCCGCAATGCAGGAAATACTCGTTGGCGAGCAGGCAGCCCTTGGGACGGCCGGTGGTGCCGGACGTGTAGAGCACGGCGCATTCGGTGTCGGCGTCGAGCACGGCGTCCGCCGCAGCGCTCACCGGAGCCGGCGGCGGCTCGCCGTCCGGGCCGGCCACCGCCATGGGGCTGCCGACCGCGCGGGCGGCCGTCTCCAGCTCGGCGGCGCGCTCGGGAGTGGCGACAGCCAGGACCATCTCCGAGTGGCCGATCATGTATTCCTGCTCGGCCGACCTGAGGTCGGGGTTGATCGGCACGACCGAGACGCCCGCGGCGTTCAGCGCCAGCCAGTGGAGGATGAAGTCCGGCCGGTTGGCCAGCAGCAGGCCGACGCGGTGGCCCCGGCCGTAGCCGGCGCGCCGGTAGGCCGCGGCCAGGGCCTGCACGCGCCCGAGGGCGTCCCCATAGGCGATCTCGCCGGCCCCGATGCCGTAGGCCTCCGCCGTCTCGTCGAGCACGGCGAGGAAAGGACGGTCGGCGAAGCGCCTGGCCGTGGCCTCGAAGCGGGAATACACCGTCTGCGAGCGGTCGAACGCCATCGCGGCCTCACATGAAGAGCTGGATGCTGCCGAAGGGCGCATCGAAATTGACGAGGTCGACCCGCTTCAGCCTGATCTTCAGGGCGCCGTCGACGACGCTCAGCTCGTGGCGCGCCCAGCCGGCGTAGAGTTCCTTCGTGTCGCCGCGCGTCTCAACGTAGTGGAAGGGCGTGTAGGTGCGGTACAGGTTCCGTGCGGGGTCGATCTCGTCGACCTCGGGGGCCTGCAGCAGGTGGTGCGATCGGCTCCGCGGCTTCTGGCTGAAGGTGCGCGCGCCGGCCAGCCGCTCGACCCGCACGCGCAGGAGCAGCAGGTCCTCGTACATCAGGGACGCCTGCAGGCGCGGGTCGGTCTGCCGCCATTGCGCGGGCATCCAGTAGTGCCCGTCCTCGGCGAACAGGTCGAGCCACTCCTCGTAGCGCATCTCGTCGAGGAGGCGCGCTTCCCGGTAGACGAAGCGGACGAGGTCGTCCTCGGTGATCGCGCTCATGCCGCGGCCCCGTCCCGGGCCGGGCCCTTATCCATGGTCATGGTCATGGTCATGTACTTGACCCAGGCGTGGAACTGGTTGCGCATCTGGCGCTCGCTGGTGCCGTTGACGACGGCCGTCCCGTCGGGCGTCTCGTCCGGCTCGCGCAGGCGCTCCACGTTGACCCATTCGTGGCCGTCGGCCTGCAGGCCGAGCTGCGCCCGCTCGTACACCTCCAGGTCGTCGTGACCGACGATCGAGGTGGGGGCGTTGATCAGGCGGTTGTACATCAGCGTCCGCTCGAAGAGCTGGTCCGGGGCTCCGACGAGGCGGAAGGTCCAGGACTCGACGAGTGTCCGGTCGGCGGCGAGCGGCTTGAAGACGCGCAGGGTCTGGATCGGCCCCTTCACCATGATGTTGGGGAAGTAGACGGTGTTGTGCCTGTTCTCGTCCAGGATCGCCTTGGCCCGCTCTTCGCCGTAGGCCTCCACCATCTGCTCGAAATAGCCGGGGATGGCCGAATAGTCGGCATGGATCGAGGTGCTGACGCCGGTATGCCCATGGCCGTTCGGCCAGACGCGGATGCCCATCTTCTCGAAGAACTCGTACGGGCTCATGAAAGGCGCGTAGAGTTCGACCGCCATGGGCTTCCTGCCACCCTTGGCCGCCTCGCGCTCCCATACCGACACCGCCGTCCCGGCCGAGGACTCGTGGGCGACCATCGGATGGCATGTGTCGGTCTGGTTCTCGGCCAGCATCTTCCAGTTGCAGGTGTGCATGTAGCGCAGGGGCGCGCCCTCGACGACGAGGCGCCCTTGCGGCGAGCGGTCGATCATGTTGTCGATCGAGGACAGGGACGGGCCGAAGAACTCCTCGAAGCTTTGGCCGCCCCGGTTCAGCTTGGCGAAGACGAACTCGCGGTGGATATGGACCTGGGCGACGGGGGCCAGGCCCTGGACCGCGTCCTTCCGGTCGAGTTCCGTGCCCTCGTAGCCCTTCTTGAGGGGGATCGCGAGCAGCCTGCCGTCCGTCTTGAACGACCAGGCGTGGTACGGGCAGCGGAAGAACCTGCCGGTGTTGCCGCAGGCTTCGGCCGCGATCTTTACCCCCTTGTGGGGACAGCGGTTGTAGAGGACGTGGATCGAGCCGTCGGTGTGGCGGGACATCAGCACCGGCTGGCGGCCGATCTCCGTCGTGAGGTAGTCGCCGGGATTCGGGATTTGGCTGGCATGCCCGACATAGACCCAGGTATTGGCGAAGAGATGCTCCATCTCCAGCGCGAAGACTTCGGGGTCGACGTAGACGTCGCGGTGGACCTCGGTCGGGCGCACCAGGGCCCGGACCGCTTCGGGATCGTTTCGGTATCTAGCCATTCGTCCTCCCTTCGTCCGGCCCGCGGTCACAGATCGAGCACGAGGCGCGGCGACCTGGCACGCGACACGCAGATCTGCATGACGCGGTTCGACGCCCTCTCGGCATCCGAGAGGACGACGTCCCTGTGGTCGGGAATGCCCTCCAGGACGCCGCACTGGCAGATGCCGCAATCGCCGCGCCGGCAGTCGTATACGACCTCCACGCCGGCCGTCTCGAGCGCATCGATGATCGACTGCCCGGGCGCCACCGCGACCACAAGCCCGCTCGACCTCACCTCGACCTCGAAGGCCGTGTCGGCGCCGGTCGGCGCAGGCGTGAACAACTCGAAGCGCACGCGCTCCGGGGCGAAGCCTTTCGCTGCGGCAGCGGCCTTGACCGCGTCGATCATGCCCGCCGGACCGCAGACGTAGATCTCGGCATCGGCGGGCGCATGCGACAGGGCGGCCCCGATGTCGAGCCTCGTGGCGGGCTCGTCGTCGTAATGGATGCTGAGCGCCTCGCCGCAGATCTCCGACAGCGGGCCGGTGAACGCGAGATGCCCCCTGCCGCGGCCGGCATAGTGCAGGCGGAAGGGCCGGGACGCCGCCGCGAGGGCGCTCGCCATCGACAGGATCGGCGTGATGCCTATGCCGCCGGCGAAGAGGAGGGCGGGACGGGCGCCCTCGTGCAGGGGGAAATTGTCGATCGGCCGCGAGGTCGCGACGCGGTCCCCGGCTTTGAGGGAGTGCATGTAACGCGACCCGCCGGAGCCATCCGGCTCGAGGCGCGCGCCCAGGACGTAGGTGGCCGGCGCCCGATAGGCCGGCAGGTCCACGAGCGAGTAGGGCCGGTCGCCGCCTTGTGGCAGAGTTACCCGTACATGCGATCCCGGCGCGAACGCCGGCAGCGGCGCGCCATCCGCGCTGTCCAGCACGATCGCCTTCACGAACGGGGCCTCGTCGATCGTCTCGCGCACTACGAACTGAAGCTCGGACACCGCCTCGTCCCTTCCATCCGCACGCCGTCGCGTGCCGGAAAAGCATGTTATTTCATATATTAATTCGGGTCCATCCGGTGCTGTCAACCGCGACCTTTGGCGGGAACCTCAGGGATAGGCATCGCGCCGCGCCCCTCACTCTTCATGCCTAAAATAATGCCTATTCATGTAAATACGGTATGCTACAGTTGCGTTCTGGAGCAGAGCCGGCGCAAGAGCGGCGAGTTGCCAGGCGTCGGACAGATGGGAGTGTGGGCCATGGTTACGGAAACCGGAAAGAACTGCCTCGCCGGCATCAGGGACTGTGCACTGGGGGCCGTCGCGCTCCTCGGACTGTCTCTTGCCGCATCACCCGCGACCGCGCAGACGCAGCTTCGGATGGCCAACTGGCTGCCGCCGACCCATCCGCTGGTGCAGGACGTGATGCTTCCCTATGCCGAGAAGGTCCGCGAAGCGACCGACGGCCGGGTCACGATCCAGCTCGTCGGGGCGCCGCTGGGGCCGCCGCCGGCCCACTACGACTTCGCCGTCAACGGTGTCGCGGACATCACCTACGGCGTGCACGGCTATACGCCCGGGCGCTTCAAGACGACCGTCCTGGCCGAGGTGCCGTTCCTGGGCGACAGCGCGGAGGCCATCTCCGTCGGCTATTGGCGAACCTACGAGAAGATGCTGGCCCAGGCCGGCGAGCACGACGACGTGAAGGTCCTCGCCGTCTTCACGCATGGTCCGGGTCACGTCTTCACCAAGGGGCGCGACCTGTCGAGCATGGAGGGAGTGCAGGGCGCGAAGCTGCGCGTCGGCGGCGGCATCGCGGGCGACGTGGCCAGCGCGCTCGGCGCCGTCCCGGTCCTGGCGCCATCCTCGCAGTCCTATGAGATGCTTGCGGGCGGCGTTGCCGACGGGATCCTCTTCCCGTACGAATCGGTGACCTTCTTCAAGCTCGACGGTATCCTCGATACCGGGCTCGTCGTTCCGGGCGGCCTCTACAACACGTCCTTCTTCGTGGTCATGAACAAGGCGCGATGGGACGCACTGTCGGACGAGGACAAGAAGGCGATCGACGGCGTTTCGGGCGAGGCGCTGGCCCGCCTCGCCGGACAGGCCTGGGATGCGGCCGACGCCCAGGGCCGCGCGGCCATGGAAGGCAAGGTCGAGTTTCTGGACGCCTCGCAGGAACAGATCGACACCATCAGCACCGCCCTGGAGCCGGTCGTCGCCGCCAAGTTGCAGGAAGCCGCGGCCGCCGGCATCGACGCGCAGGCGGCCCTGGACATGCTCAAGGCCGAGACCGCAGCCGCATCGAAATGAGCGGCGGGCCATCTGCCGCGCCGGACGCAACGCCGACCGAGGCGTTGCGTCCCGTGCGCCTCCTCCTCGCGGCCGTCAGCGCCACCCTTCTGTTCGCGATGATGGGAACGACGGTGGTCGACGTCGTGGGCCGCTATTTCCTGAGCCAGCCGTTGCCCGGCGCGACCGAAGTCACGGAACTGCTTCTGGCCGGCGTCATCTTCACGGGGCTGCCGGCGGTGTGCCTCGACGACGGGCACGTGACGGTCGACCTGATCACCGAACGACTGCCCGAATGGACGCGCAAGATCCGCCTGACGGTCGTTCGCCTCGTGGCTGCCGGTGCGCTCGCGGTCATCGGCTGGCGTCTCTTCGTGCAGGGTCGGCGCTTGGCCGGCTTCGGCGACGTCAGCGTCTATCTGCACCTGCCGGTCGCCCCGGTGGCCTACGCCGCCGCCGGCCTCTGCATCTTCTCCGCCCTCCTGCTCGTCGTCCTCGTCGCCGTCGGGGCCGAGGAAGGGGGAAGGCTCCGGCGTCCGCCTTCGCCGCGCTGACGCTTCCACGCCCATTTTCCGGACACGGACGGACGTACATGGACTGGCCCATCGGAATGCTCGTTCTGGTCGCCCTGATGATGACCGGGGTCCCGATAGCCTTCGCCATGATGATCGTGGGCGTGGCCGGCGTCGCCAGCATCATCGGGATCGAGCCGTCGCTCTCGCTCCTGGGGCAGACCTATTTCGACAACGCTCGCAGCTACTCGCTTTCCGTGCTGCCGCTGTTCCTGATGATGGGCAACTTCGTCGTCCAGTCCGGCGTGGCCGAGGACCTCTACGGAGCGGCGAACGCCTGGTTGCGCCACCGCCGCGGCGGCCTGGCGATGGCGACGATCGTCGCGTGCGGAGGATTCTCCTCCGTTTGCGGTTCGTCGCTGGCGACGGCGGCGACCATGACCAAGATCGCGCTGCCGTCGATGCGCCGTTATGGCTATCCGGACGGCCTCGCGACCGCCTCCATCGCCGCGGGCGGCACGCTCGGGATCTTGATTCCACCGTCGGTGATCCTGGTCTTCTACGGGATCATGACCCAGCAGGACATCGGGCAGCTCTTCCTCGCCGGCGTGATACCGGGCATCCTGGGCGTGCTTGGGTACATGGCGGCCGTGCGCCTGTCGCTCGCGCTCAACGGCACGGCGGTACCCGCGGAATCCAAGCTGCCGCTGCGCGAGCGCCTCGGCGCGCTGAAGGGGGTGCTCGGCGCGCTGCTGCTCTTCGTCTTCGTGATGGGAGGCATCTATCTCGGCGTGTTCACGGTGACGGAGGCCGCGGGGACGGGGGCGGCGGGCGCCTTCCTTCTCACGCTCCTGCGCGGGCGCCTCACCTTCGAAGAGACGTTCCACACGCTGTTCGAGACCGCGAAGATGACGGCGACGATGTTCTTCATCCTCTTCGGGGCGCTGGTCTTCTCCAACTATGTCAATCTCTCGGGCATGACTACGGACCTGCAGGGCTGGCTTGGGCTTCTCGGCGCCAACCCGCTCGCGGTGATCGCCGCGATCTTTCTGATCTACGTGGTGCTCGGCTGCGTGCTGGAGAGCCTGTCGATGATCGTGCTGACCGTGCCGATCTTCTATCCGGTCGCGGCCGCGGCCGGCTTCGACCTGATCTGGTTCGGCATCTTCGTAGTCGTCGTGACGGAGATCAGCTACATCACGCCGCCCGTCGGCATGAACGCCTTCGTCCTGAGATCGGTGGCGAAGACGGTCGACCTGGCGACCATCTTCCGCGGTCTGGTGCCTTTCGTGGCGATGGACCTCGTGCGGGTGGCGCTTCTGGTGGCCTTTCCGATCCTGGCCCTGCTGCTTCCGGCGACGATGGGGCGCTGATCTTGGCTCTCCCGTCCGCGCAGGATCCCAGCCGCCGGGAAATGGAGGAGGCGACGCCGCCGGCGCCCGGCTTCGTCTTCGATTACCTGGCCTACCTGCTGGCCGCCGCCAGCCATGGCATGAGCGCCGAGTTCCATGCCGTCATCCGCGCCCAGGGGCTGCGCGTGCCGGAGTGGCGCGTGCTCGCCTGCCTCGCGTCGCGCGACGGCCTCATGGTGTCGGAACTGGCCCGGATCACCCTCTACGACCAGCCGCGCCTGACCAAGACCCTGAACCACATGGAAGGGGCGGGCCTTGTCGTGCGCCGCGACGACGAGGAGGACCGGCGCCGCGTCATGATCCATCTGACGGAGGAGGGCCGTACGCGGATCGCACCCCTCCTCGCGGCGGCGCGCGAGCACGAGGAGCGCTTCACCCGCAAGCTGAGCCCGCGCGAGCGCGCCTCGCTGAAGTTCCTTCTGAAGCTCCTGGTGGAGCGGTAGCGCGGGATGCACCGGCCGGCGCATACTTGCCGCCCCGAGCCTCGGAACGTCCTCGAATGATCCGTCGTCCCTTCCCCGGCCTCTCGACCCTTTCGGCCTTCGCCGGCCGCGTGAAGAACCCCTACTACCGAGGCCCGGCGACGGACCATTTCGACGGAGTCCGCTTCTTCTCACCGGAGCAGCCGCAGGACAAGGGGCTGGCGGAGTTCCTGCGCTGGCAGTTCGGCGGCGGCCGGAAGCCTTGGCCCAAGAGCTATCCCAGCCCTTTCCGAGACAAGCCGCCGGCGCAGGTGCCGGGTCTGCGGGTGGTGCTGATCGGCCATGCCTCCTTCCTGATCCAGGTGGCGGAACTCAACATCCTGATCGATCCGGTGTTCGCGCAACGGGCGAGCCCGGTGCCCTTCGCCGGCCCGAAGCGGGTCAATCCGCCCGGCGTCGCCTTCGAGGATCTGCCGCCGATCCATGCGGTGCTGATCACGCACAACCACTACGACCATCTCGACCTCGACGCCGTGGAACGGTTATGGCAGCGCTACCGCCCCCGCATAGTCGCGCCGCTGGGCAACGACGCGGTCATAAGGGCCGGCCATCCGGAGATCGTGGTGGAGGTGCGGGACTGGGGCGGCGCCTGCGCTCTCGGCAACGGCGTCACGGCTCACGTCGAGCCGGCCCATCACTGGTCGGCGCGTGGCCTCGCCGATCGGCGCATGGCGCTCTGGTGCGCCTACGTGCTCACCACGCCCGCAGGCGTGATCTACCACATCGGCGACACGGGTTTCGGCAGCGGCGGGATCTTCCGGGCCGTGTGCGAGCGCTTCGGGCGCCCGCGCCTCGCCCATCTGCCGATCGGAGCCTACGAGCCGCGCTGGTTCATGCGACCGCAGCACATGAACCCCGAGGACGCCGTGCGGTCGTTCGGGCTCGTGGAGGCCGAACAGGCGCTCGGCCACCACTGGGGTACTTTCAGGCTCACCAACGAAGGCATCGAAGAGCCGCTGTCGGACCTGGACGCGGCGCTTCGGGCCGCCGACGTCCCGGGCGACCGGTTCAGGCCGTTGCGGCCCGGAGAGATCTGGCGGCCTGATGCCGCGTGACGCAGGCTGGCGTCACGCCACCTTCTTGCGGCCACGCTTCGCAGGGGCCGGCGGGGGCTCCGGGGCCTTGCGGCTGCGGCCGAGCCCGATCGACTTGGCGAACTCGGAGCGGCGCTGCGCGTAATTGGGTGCGACCATGGGATAGTCCCGCGGCAGCCCCCATTTGGCCCTGTATTCGTCCGGCGTCATGCCGTAGGTGGTCCGCAGATGCCGCTTGAGCATCTTCAGTTTCTTGCCGTCTTCCAAGCACACGATGTAGTCCGGCGTGACCGACTTTTTTATGGACACCGCGGGCGGCTTCTGCTCGGCAACGGGCTCTTCCGGCTGGCCGAGCTTCGCCAGCGAAGAGTACACCGTGCTGATGATACCGGGAAGATCCTGCGCCGGGCAAGAGTGCTGCCCGGCATAGGCGGCAACGATCTGGGTCGTGAGCTCCACCAGGGACTTCGGTTTATGCTCCTGCATCGCTTTTCTGCCTTCCAACCATAGGGCGATATTACTCGGTATGAACTTTCTGCTCGTCATAAAGGCAGTAGACCGAAGCAGGGGAAAATGCAAGAACTTAGTGGCGCTCGGGTGAATTCAAGTCAATGGAACCGGCAATCGGACAAGATTTCAAAATTCCTGTGACCGTAGCGCTCCGTTGTCGGTGCCATTCTCGAATTGATCGGATATGACACGTGCGAACTGGAATTCGAAGATGGCGACACTGCCGGACATGACGGCAAGGCCCGCCTGAACGGCGGCGCAGGAAGGGCCGGGCGTGGCGAACCATGTGCGGCGGCACGACGGTGGTGTAACGTGGCGGGACAACGGTCCCGGACAAGATAGAGATCGCATGAAGGTCAAGCTGGTCGCCCCCGCGCGCTGGGTGGAGCGGGAACTGGTCGCACGGTTCGCTGCATTCGCGGCTACTTACGGGATCGAGGTCGAGGCGTCGCCGCAATGCTTCGAGCGGTGCGGCCAACTCGCCGGCACCGACGAGACGCGCGCCGCGGCACTCGTGGAGGCGCTGTCGCAACCCGGCATAGACGCCGTATGGTGCGTGCGCGGCGGCTATGGCGCGGGACGTTTGCTGGAGCGGGTGGGCAGCGTGCCGACGGCCGCGGCCGGACGTATCCTGATCGGCTACAGCGACATCACGACCCTTCTGCTCGGGATCCGAAATCCTGGGCTGCGCATGGTCCACGGGCCGATGCCGATCGACCTGTCGACCGGCGGCCGCGAGGCCAACTTCCCGCCGCTGTTCGAAGCCTTGCGGCTTGGCGGCCTGCCCGGCGCGCCCGAGCCATCCGCCGGGACGGTGCGAACCATCGTGACCGGGCGGGCCCGGGGGCCGGTGTTCGCCGCCAATCTATCGCTGCTGACGCGGCTGATCGGCACTCCCTATTGCCCCGACCTCAGAGGCGCGATCCTGGTCCTGGAAGACGTGGACGAGAAGCTCTACGCCGTCGACCGCATGCTCGTCCATCTGCGCCATGCGGGCGTGCTTCGCGGTCTGGCCGGGCTGGTGATGGGCGGCTTCACCGATATGTCCGATGACGCGACACCCTTCGGCGAGGACGTCACCGCCATGACCTTGCGGCTCGCCGGCGATCTCGGCATCCCGGTGGTCGAGGGCTATCCCGTCGGTCACGGCCCGGAGAACGCGGCCGTGCCCCAGGGAGTGCCGGCCGAATTGGCCGCAACCCGGGACGGCGCGCGGCTGGACTGGAGCCCTCGATCAGCGGCATCCGATTAGCGGCATCGATTAGCGGCATCGATTAGCGGACGTCCGGCTGCCTCCACCGCAGCAGTGCCCAGCCGCCAGCCGCCCCCGCGAGCGCTCCCGACGCGTTCGCGGCCATGTCGGCGAAGCTGGCCACCCTGCCCGGGGAGAAGTTCTGGAGCAGCTCGAGCGCGCCTCCCAGCGCCATGCACGCTGCGACCAGCGGCCAGATCCCGGAGCGCGCGCCCCAGCCCAGGGTAGCCAGCGCCCCCAGGGCGGCATAGGCGGCAAAATGATCGAGCTTGTCGCTGTAGCCGGAACCCATGGCGCGGTCGATCGGCAGCAGCGACAGCACCACGACGATCCCGGCCACGACGACGGCGCCCAATCTCGCGAAGGGTACCAGCAGCGTCATCGGCGGGCCTTTCGCCAGCCGGCCGCCGTCGCTTCCGCCTCGCTGCAGAACCAGCGCTCTCCCTTGTGCTCGTCGATCACCGTGGCCTCGTAGAACTGATTGCCGGGTACGTGATAGATCCGGGCTCCGCGCGAACCGACATTGCCCTTGATCGGGCATTCGTCCGTCGCCGGGCCGGTGGTGGTTCCGGCGGCGACGGTGGCTTGCCCGCCGGAACGTCGCTCGCGCCGCCAGTCCCATGGCGCATCGAAGGTGCCCGCCCAGATACCGGCCCGCGCGCTCCGGGCCGCCGCTTCGGCATCGGCATAGTCCCTGCTGTAGGCGCGATAGGCCAGCGCCCAGCCGCTCTCGGTCATCCATGCGTTCAGGTCCCGGTTCCCGGTCGAGCACACGGCGACGATCCTTCCGTAACGGTCCCGATCCTTCTGCTCGCAGGTCACCGTCGCACGTCCGATCCGCTCGGCCAACTCCAGCGCCGCCCGCTGGCCGCAACGCCAGGCCTTGCCGGCCGCATCGGTACAAGTCTGCGCCGCCTCGGGAGCGTCGATGCCGTGGAGCCGTATGCGCTGGCCGCGGATCTCGAGGGTATCGCCGTCGATGACCGTCGCGGCACCCACCAGCGCCTCGGTGGTCCCCGTCGCCGAGACGGGCGTCGCGAACAGCGACAGGGCGAGCAGCGCTGACATAATGGGATATTTCATAGCCCGTTATGTAGCACGGACAGCGGCTCGTGCGAGAGCGCTGGTCCTGCGCCTGTTCAAACAATTTTCCTATATACAGAATATAATCCCAGTTTCCGGTTGACATGATCTGAGGCGTATAGGATGATCATCTCATCAACGCCACAGTCACGCCTTCGACGACCCGCCCGGCCTGCGCCGCGGCGGGTCGTTCCGTTTCGGCGCGGCTCCAGCCTGGGAAAGGAACACCCGCAAGATGACCGAGGACGCCTTCTCGACGGCCGTCCGCGAGCTGCTGCGCCACGAGGGGGGGCTCGTCGACCATCCCGCCGATCCCGGCGGCATCACCCGCTGGGGCATCTCCCTGCGCTTCGCGATGGGGGCCGGGGACCTCAGCGGCGACGGGCGGCCGGACCTGGACGTGGACGGCGACGGCGAGGTGACGCGCGAGGACATCATGGCGCTGCCGCTCGACCGGGCGATTTCCGTCTATGAGCGGGTCTTCTGGCACGGCTGCCGGTGCCCGGAGATGCCCGCGGCCGTCGCGGTCCTGGTGTTCGATGCCGCCGTCAACCAGGGCAGGGGGCCGGCGATAACCCTGCTCCAGCGCTCGCTGCGGGTCGGCGACGACGGCAGGATCGGCCCGGTGACGCTCGACGCGCTGCGCCGGGCGGCGCCGGGGCCCCTGCTCGCCGACTACGCCGCCCGGCGCGCCCAGCGCTATGCCGCGACGCGCGGCTTCGACGTCTTCGGCCTCGGCTGGATGCGCCGGCTCGCGGCCATGCACCAGTTCGCCGCCCTGACCTTCCTCTAGGAGCCACATCCATGTTGCCAGTCCTGCTCGCCCAGGTCGGCCTCCCGCTGCTCGTCAAGGCCGTCGGGGCCGGCTTGTCCAAGATCGACCATCCCGCCGCCAAGGGTGCCGCCGAGGCGCTGGAGGCGGTCGATGCCGCCGTCGGCCGGTCGGAGATCGCGCCGGAGCAGTTGGTTGAGGCCAACCGCCACGCGGAAGCCCTCGCCCGGATCGAGAGCGACGACTACCGGACGGCGGTCGCCGAGGTGAACACGAGCCTGCGCGCGGAGGTCGCGAGCGACGATCCCTACGTGCGCCGCATGCGCCCCACCTTCGGCTACATCATGGCCGCGACCTGGCTGGCTCAGATGCTGGCCGTGGCCTGGGTCATCGTCGTCGACCCGGTCCAGGCCGGCGCGGTGATCGCAGCGCTCGCCTCGCTGGGAACCATCTGGTCCGTCGGTCTCGCCGTCCTGGGCATATACGTCTACAAGCGCTCCGAGGAGAAGAGGGCGGCCGTGGGCGAGACGTCGGCGACGCTGCTGGCCGGCGTCGCGCGCCGGTTCTCCGGACGGTGAGGTGCGCCTTGGACCCCCAGGCCTCCGTCACCCTCGCCGCCGCCCTGTTCGGTGTCGCCGGCGCGCTCGTCGGCATCGGCTGGCGCGTCGCCGCCCTCGTCCGGCAGGTCGAGGACCGTATTCGCGAACGCTACGGCGTCCCGGTATTCGCCCGGCTCGACGAGCTGGGCGAACGTCTGGCGCGGGTCGAGCATCAGGTCTCCAACGATATCACCGGCCGCAGGGGGGTACACGACCTGCGCGACAGGGTCATCCGTCTGGAGAGCGCGCTCGACGCCTCGCGCGCCCTGCGCATGCCCTGCGACCCCGCGGAATGACCGATGCAGACCCGTACCGAAATCCGGACCGCGACGGCGGGCCTGCTGGCCGGCGCGACGGACGCGGGTTCGCGCGTCTTCCGCCGGCGCATGGCCCCGATCCCCGCCCCGGAACCCCCCTTCCTGCTCGTTTACGCCGCCGGCGAGGCGGCGTCCGGGGATGAGGGAATGTCGGCGCCCCACTTCCAGCACGATCTCACGCTGACGATCGAAGCAACGGTGAACGGGACCGACGAGGCCGCCGAGGATGCCCTGGACGCGCTTTGCGGCCAGGTGCTCGACCGTCTCCTGACGGACCCGTCCTGGGTCCGGTCGTGGAGCCGCATCGTCGCCGTCAACACCAGTTCCGTCCCCGCCGCCGACGACGACCGTCTCGTGGCGAAAGTCGACATCGTCGGGCGCTTCCACACGGTCTGGGAACCGGTGCTTGGCGACGAGCTCGCGAGCGTCGGGCTGAAGGTGGACGCGATCGACCCCGCCGACCCGAACGCCGCCCCCGAGGGCGGTCCGGACGGCCGCATCGAGATCGGCGGCGGGGTGGTCCTGCCGCCGTTTGGCTGAGGAGAAGAAAGCGTGATCGTGAGACCTGCTCCTGGGCGCCTCGTGCGCGACCCGGGCACCGGCGCCCCCTTGCCTGCCGAAGGCAGGGAGGTGCCGTCCAACCAGTTCTGGCACCGCCGACTCGCCGCAGGCGACGTGCTGCCCGTCCGCGATGCGGGCGACACCTTGACGGAGGAATGACATGGCCGTCGGCTTCAACGCGATCCCGTCCGACCTGCGCGTCCCGCTGTTCTATGCGGAGGTCGACAACTCCCAGGCCTCGTACTTCACCCAGCAGCAGCGTGCGCTGCTGGTCGGCCAGGTGCTGGCCGGCTCGTCGGCCGGCGCCGCGCCGCTCCTGGTGACGTCCGCCGACCAGGCGCGCAGCCTGTTCGGCCTCGGCTCCATGCTCGCCCGCATGGTCGAGCTGTATCGCCGCAACGACGCGATGGGCGAACTGTGGTGCCTGCCGCTCGCCGATCCCGCCGCCGGTACCGCGGCGGCGGGGGCGATCACGCTCACCGGCGCCGCGACGGCCTCCGGCCAGATCTCCCTCTACGTCGCCGGCCGGCGCGTCCAGGTCGCCGTCGCGGCCGGCGAGACGGCACCGACGATCGCAGCCGCGCTGGCCTCGGCCATCAACGGGGCCGCGTTGGCGGTCACGGCGGCGGTCAATGGCACCGACCCGGCGACCGTCGACCTTACGGCCCGTCACAAGGGCGAGACCGGCAACGACGTCGCGCTCAACGTCAACTTCCGCGGCGTGGCGGGCGGCGAGACGTTGCCGGCCGGACTGTCCGTCGGCATCGACGCGATGGCCGGCGGGACAGGGGCGCCCGACTTGGCCGCGGCTTTCGCCATGCTGGGCGACACCGAGTACGACTTCGTCGCGATGCCCTACACGGATACCGGATCCCTCGACACGGTGAAGGAGGAGTGGGGCGAGGTCACCGGCCGCTGGTCGTGGTCGCGCCAGGTCTATGGGCACGTCTTCGCCGCGCGTCGGGGGACGGTCGGGCAGCTCTCCGCCTTCGGGGCTGCGAGGAACGACCCGCACGTATCGGTCATGGGCTACGACGCCGCGGTCTCGCCCACCCCGTCCTGGGAATGGGCCGCGGCCACCGCTGCCGCTGCTGCCCGCAGCCTGCGGGCGGACCCCGCGCGGCCGCTGCAGACCCTGCCGCTGGTCGGCGTGTCGACCGCCAGCCAGTCCTTCACCCGCCAGGAACGCCAAGTCCTGCTGTTCGACGGCGTCGCCACCCACATGGCGGCCCCCGACGGCACGGTGATGGTCGAGCGCCTCGCGACCACCTACCAGGTCAACTCCTGGGGCCAGCCGGACCCGAGCTTCCTCGACGTTGAGACGCTGGCGACGCTGCAATACGTGATCCGGCGCCTGCGCCAGGCGATCACGCAGAAGTTCGGCCGGCACAAGCTCGCGTCCGACGGGACCCGCTTCGGCGAGGGGCAGGCGGTCGTCACGCCGAAGGTGATCCGCGCCGAGCTGGTGGCGACCTATGCCGCGATGGAGGAGCTGGGGCTGGTCGAGAACCGCGAGGCGTTCGCGGCGACGCTCGTCGTCGAGCGCGACGCGACCGATCCCAACCGCATCAACGTCCTCTACCCGCCGGACCTGATCAACCAGCTCCGCGTCTTCGCGGTGCTGGCGCAGTTCCGCCTGCAGTACCCGGCCCAGTAAGGAGAGCATCCCATGACAGTGAAGAAGGTGGCCGGCGTCTGCTACCTCAAGGTGGACGGCCGGCAATACGAGCTGAGGGGCAACCTCAAGGTCTCGCCCAGCGACATCGAGCGCGAAGGCGTGGCCGGCATGGACGGCGTCCACGGCTACATCGAGCGTCCCCGCGTTCCCTTCGTGGAGGGTGACATCACGGACGGCGGCGGGCTTTCGGTGCTCGGACTCGAGCGCCTGTCCGGGGTCACGGTGACGGTCGAACTCGCCAACGGCAAGACCTACGTGCTGCGCGACGCCTGGACCTCGGGTGCCCGCGAGATCGATGCGGCGCAGGGCCAGATGACCGTGCGCTTCGAAGGCAAGAGCTGCGAGGAGCTGACGGCATGAACGGGCCCGTCACGATCACGCTGCGCGAGCCGGTCCAGGCGCATGGCCAGGACCTGGGCGCGATCGCGCTGCGCCCGCCGAAGGGGGCGGACATCGCCGCCTGCGGCTACCCGCTCCTCCTGCTCGGCGACGGCTCGGGAGTGGACGCCCAGGCCCAGCCCGACGCGAGGGCGGTCACCAAGTACATCGCCCGCCTGGGCGACGTGCCGCCCTCGACCGTCGGCCAGCTCTCCGCCTCCGATTGGCAGGCCTGCATGCTGGCGATCGTGGGTTTTTTCGGGGCCTAGGGCGAGCTGAGGACGTCCTCGACCGCTGCTTCGACCTCGCCTGGGTCTGGAAGCGGTCGCCTGGGGAGCTGCTCGAGCTGGAACTCGAGCAGCTTTCTCTTTGGGAGGCCCAAACCCGCCGCATTCTCGAGGATATGAAGGATGGCTAAAGCGTCGACCTTGGGGGACGTCGCGGCGGTGGTGACCCGTCTCGCCGCGGCGATGAAAGGCGCGCGCGGCGAGATCGGGGCCGTCGCCTCCGACCTGGCGACGGCGGGTGCCGCTGCCGGGTCGCGCGCGGCTGCAGGTTTCGGCACGCTATCGACGGTGGTCGGTGCCGGCGCGCGCCGCATGGCCGCGTTCGGACAGCAGGCCGGCAACAAGATGGCCGAGGTCCGCCAGTCGGTTTCCGACACGGCCGGGGCGGCCAACCGGTTCGCCGAGATGGCGGGCAAGCTCTTCCCGCCGCTCGCCGGCCTCAAGTTCAATCCTGGCTCGGCCGAGCTCGGGAAGTTCGTGCAGGGCTTCGCGAGCCGGGGCGCCGGGATCGCGCGGACCGCGGCGGCTCTCGGTGTCGGTGCCGAGACGCTGCAGGAGCTGCGTTTCGCCGCCGAGCGGGCCGGCGTCCCGGCCGACCGGCTCGACGCGGCCCTTGGGGCACTGACGCCGCATCTGCGGGCCGCGGCCGAAAGCGGGTCCGGCGCCTTCGCCGACCTCGGCATCGATCTGCGCGACGCCGAGGGAGGCATGCGCCCGGTCGCGGAGCTGCTGCCGGAACTGGCCGACGCGCTCGCCGGCAGCGGCGATGCCGCATCGAGGGCGGAGCTTGCGGTCAAGCTGTTCGGCGACCAGGCCGCGGGCCCCCTGGCCAACGTGCTCGGCGGCGGCCGTGCCGGCCTCGAGGCCATGGCGGCGGAGGCGCGGAAGGTCGGCTTCGTGACCGAGGAGGGGGCGCGGAACGCGCTCGCCTTCACGCAGGCGCAGCAGCGGCTGAAGGGGGCGGTCGACGGCGTCTCGATGGCGGTCGGGGCGGGGCTGGCGCCCCTTCTGACCCCGGTCATGGCTGGGCTCGCCGACTGGATCTCGCAGAACCAAGAGCTCGTCGCCGGGCTGGCGACGGTGGCGACCGCCCTCGGCACCGCGAGCGAGGCGGTGCAGGCATTCTCGGCCCTGGGGCAACTGCTCAAGGCCAACCCGATGATCCTGGCCGTAACGGCGTTCGCCGCGGCCGCCTACCTGATCTACGAGAACTGGGATGGGATCGTGGCCTGGTTCTCGGAACTCGGGTCGGCCGTCGCCGCCGTGTTCGGCGGGCTGGCCGGTTTCATCGCGGGCGTCTTCACCGCAGAGATGGCGGCCGCGCTCGATGGGCTGAAACAGGCTTGGCAGGGTATCGGCAGCTATTTCGAAGCCTGGCTCAGTCCGGTGGTCGCCGTGTTCGACGCCGTCTGGACCGCGATCCAACCGGTCCTCGACGGTATCGCGGGAGGGCTTTCCTGGCTGGCGGATTCGGCGCTCGGCCGGGTATTCGGCTTCGCGGCCGAGACGCCGGCGGCCGTCGCCCGGCAGGTCGCCGCAGCCCGCGCGGTCGAACCGGACGCGCAGGAACGGGAAGCGGATGCCGCCCCGGTCCGCCCGCCCGCCGGGCGGCCCGGGGCGAGGGCGACCTCGCTGGTCGCCCAGGCGCATGCCGCCGCAGCACCCGGGAGTGCTGTCGGTCGGGCGGGCGTCGACGGGGCGATCACGGCCGTCGTCGAGTTCCGCAACACCCCTCCGGGCACCGTCGTGACGACCGGGGCCCGTGGGCCGATCGAAGCCCGGACCGTCGTGAACTACGGGCTGCGCAGCGCCGGCCGGTGACCGGCTTCTTCCCAGGAATTCCGCAGGAAGGTGAAGCATGTCCATGCGCGCAGCGTTGCGCCCCGCCAGCTTTCGCGGGCTGGCGTTCCATGTCGAGGCATCGACCGGCCGCGACGGCCGCCGCCTGGCGGTCCACGAGTATCCCGGCCGCGATCT
>NZ_DASYHS010000057.1:0-11189 GCF_035998295.1 Arenibaculum sp.
GGAAAAATGGTGCCCAGGGACGGAGTCGAACCGCCGACACGGGGATTTTCAGTCCCCTGCTCTACCAACTGAGCTACCTGGGCATCTCGGGCGTGCTGCACCGCTGGGGCGATGCGTCCCGGTTGGGAGGCCGCTTATAGCCAGATTTTCCGGGGCTGTCCAGCGGGTCCGAACCGATTTCAGTAAGATTTTTCGCCGTCGCCGGCTTCCGTCTCGATCTCGGCCTCGGGGTCGTCGACCGAGACGCGGTAGACGCCGTTCAGCCAGCGCGAAAGGTCCACGTCGGCACACCGGCGCGAGCAGAACGGCCGGTACTTCGGGTCGGCGGCGTCGTGCCCGCAGATCGGGCAGGCCGGCGCGGTCTTGGTCGAGGTCGTGCTCATGGGCCTAAAGGTTGGGTCGCTGGCGGCCCGCTGCAAGCAGCAGGTCGGGAACCGGCGGGCCGCGGCGCGGACGCACCATCTCGACCAGGCCGAGCCGCGTCAGGCCGTGGACCTGGACCGCCGACGGGTCGTCCGCGACCGCATGCGTCAGCTCCGCCACCAGCCGCTCGCGGTCGCGCTCGGCGCGCATGCCGATGAAGTCCACGACGACGATGCCGCCGAGATTGCGCAGGCGAAGCTGGCGCGCGATCTCGCGCGCCGCCTCCAGGTTCACCGCCAGCGCGTTGCCCCGCTCGCCGCCGTTCACGTCGACCGCGATCAGCGCCTCCGTCCGGTCGATCACGATCGACCCGCCGCCCGGCAGCGGCACCACGCGCTCCGCCAGGTCCGCGATGGCCCCGTCCAGGTCGTGGCGCTCGAACAGCGGCGCCGGGCCGCGGTGGCGCGTGATCCGTCCCGCCAGGTCGGGCGCCGCCTCGGCCGCCCAGGCCGCCAGCCCGGCGAAGGCCGCCTCGTCCTCGACGACGACCGCGTCCAGCCCGCGGGCACCCTGCTCGACCACCGCTCGCAGCGCCGCGTCCGGCGGCGCCTTCAGCAGCGCCGGCGCCGCACCTGCCGCCGCCGCCTCGACCGCGCGCCAGGACAGGGCCAGCCACTCCGCCTCGGCCTCCAGCAGGGCCGGGTCGGCGTCCGCCGCCCCCGCGCGCACGATCCAGCCGCCTCCGGCCGTCACACCCTCGACCAGCGCCACGAGACGCTGGCGCTCCTCCGCGCGGCCCAGGCGCCGCGACACCGTGATCCCCGGCGCCAGCGGCGTCGCCACCAGGAAGCGCCCCGCCAGCGCCACGTCCATCGTCAGGGTCGGGCCCTTGGTCCCGCCCGGTTCCGCCTTGACCTGGACCAGCACCGGCTGGCCGCCGCGCAGCAGCCGGCCGATCGGCTTGTTGCCGGCCCGCGCGTCCTTGCGCGTCGCAGCACCGGGGACGCGGATGTCCGACAGCGCCAGCAACCCCGCGCGCCCCTCTCCGCCCAGGTCGACGAAAGCGGCGTCCAGCCCCGGCACGATCCGGTCGACCCGGCCGAGGAACACCGCGCCGAGCAGGCTCGGCAGCTCGGCGCTTTCCATCTGCAGGTCGGTAAGCACGCCGTCGACCACCGTCGCCGCCCGCAGCAGCGGCCCCCGGCGGTCGATCAGCAGCTCGACCGTCACGCCGGGTACCCGACGCCGCGCAGCATTCCCGCGACCTCGAACAGCGGCAGCCCGACCACGTTGCTGTAGGACCCCTGGAGCCAGCGCACCAGCACCGCGGCGCGGCCCTGGATCGCGTAGCCGCCGGCCTTGCCCCGCCACTCGCCGGACGCGAGATAGGCGGCCTTCTCCTCGTCGCTCAGCACCTTGAACGCGACCACCGTCTCGACGACGCGGACGAGCCGGCGGCCGTCCGGCAGTGCCAGCGCGACCCCGCCATGGACGCGGTGGCGCCGGCCCGACAGCAGGTCGAGGCAGCGGCGCGCCTCCCCCTCGGCCTCGGTCTTGGGCAGGATGCGCCGCCCGACCGCGACGACGGTGTCGGCCGCGAGCACCGGCGCGTCCGGGCGCAGCAGCGCGACCGCCTCCGCCTTGGCGAGCGCCAGGCGCTCGGCGTGCTGCCTGGGCAGTTCGGCCTTCAGCGGCGCCTCGTCGATGTCGGCGGGCAGCACCGCCGCGGGTTCGATCCCGATCTGGCGCAGCAGGTCGAGGCGCCTGGGCGACGCCGAGGCGAGGACGAGGGGCATAGGAGGAACCATGTCGGCGGACCGGAACCCGGGGCGGACCCCGGGACCTATTTGAAGCGGAAGATGATCCGACCCCTGGTCAGATCGTACGGCGTCATCTCGACGTTAACGCGGTCTCCGGCGAGGACCCGGATGCGGTTCTTTCGCATCTTTCCGGACGTGTGCGCAAGCACCTCGTGCTCGTTGTCGAGCTTCACCCGGAACATCGCGTTCGGCAGCAGTTCCATCACCGTGCCGGAGAACTCGATGAGGTCTTCCTTCACCATGAACCTTCTGGGCTCGCCCGTCGAAGCCGCCCAATAGGTGCTCGCTCCCCAACGGACGGTCAAGCGTTTTCCCTTGGCACCCGCAGTAACGGCGAAGGACAGGCCGGCTGCTCACCAGCCCCGCCGCCGCCCTTCCCTCGCCGCACCTTCCCCGCCGGCCGGCGGGATACCGATGGCCGGGGTGCCGATGGGCGGGATACCGATGGCCGGCGTGCCGATGGGCGGCGTGCCGGACGGCGGCCTGCTCCCCTCCTCCGCGTTCGCGGGTTCGCGGGGCGGCGTCGGGCCGGTGACGACATCGAAATCGAACATCTCGAGACCTCCTGGGTTGGGAGGCCGACCGGACCGGGAGACTGACGTTCTGGGAAGAACTGTGCGTCGGAAAACGCGAAAGCCGCCTCGGGTCCGGGCGGCTTCGGTATCTACGACTGCGAACGCGTGATCCTATGCCGCCGGAAAAAACCAGCGGCCAAAGTATCGGGAGCTTTCCCGGAGCATGGGCGGGACCATCTGCGTCATGGGCATCACCCTATCGCACTGCGCGCCCGGCGCCAAGGCGTCTTTTCGCCCACCCCCTCCCGCGCCGCGGGAGGGGGTGGGTATGCCCGTTCAATGGTTGTCGCGCGGCACCGCGTCGACGACGCCATGGTACTTGACCGCCAGCTCGATGCAGCCGCCGCCGTCGAGCTGGCCGACGGTCGAGCGGTAGATCTCCTGCCACGGCGTCTGGGCCGGCGGGATGTCGGCCTGCCACGCCGCGCGCCGCGCTTCCCACTCCTGCGGGTCGACCACGGCGTCGGCCGTGCCGGCGCGCAGGTCGATGCGCAGCCGGTCGCCCGTGCGGATCAGCGCCAGCCCGCCGCCCACCGCGGACTCCGGCGCCGCGTTCAGGATCGACGCGCTGGCCGAGGTGCCGGACTGCCGGCCGTCGCCGATGCAGGGCAGCATCATGATCCCCCGCTTGATGAGGGCCGCCGGCGGCTGCATGTTGACCACCTCCGCCGCACCCGGCCAGCCGATCGGGCCGCTGTTCCGGATCACCAGGATCGAATCCTCGTCGATGCCCAGCGACGCATCATCGATGCGGGCGTGGTAGTCCTCCGAGCCCTCGAAGACGACCGCCCTGCCCTCCAGCACGCCGGGATGGCCGGGGCGGTTCAGGTAGCGCTCGTGGAACTCGTCGGAGATGACGCTGGTCTTGATGATCGCGTTGTCGAACAGGTTGCCCTTCAGCACGATGAAGCCCGCCCGCTCCTTCAGCGGCCGGTCCCAGGCCCGGATCACCTCGCCGTCCGGCTCGCGCGCACCCGCGACGTTCTCGGCCACCGTCCGGCCGCTGGCCGTCAGCGCCGAGCCGTCGAGCAGCCCGTGCGCCAGCAGCTCCTTCATCACCGTCATCAGGCCGCCGGCCCGGTAGAAGCCCTCGCTGAGATAGCGGCCGGCCGGCTGCATGTCGACCAGCAGCGGCACGTCGTAGCCGTGACGCTGCCAGTCCATCGGGTCGATCTCGACCCCGGCGTGGCGCGCGATCGCGGCGATGTGCGGCGGCGCGTTGGTCGAGCCGCCGATCGCGGAGTTGACGATGATGGCGTTGCGGAACGCCGCCGGCGTCAGGATCCGGGACGGCCGCAGGTCTTCCTCGACCATCTCGACGATGCGCATCCCGGTCGCGTAGGCCATCTGCCCGCGCTCGCGGTAGGGCGACGGGATCGAGGCGTTGCCCGGCAGCGTCATGCCCAGCGCCTCGGCCAGCGAGTTCATCGTGTTCGCCGTGCCCATCACGTTGCAGTAGCCCGGCGACGGCGCCGAGGCGCAGACCACGCGCATGAACTCGTCATAGTCGATCTTGCCCGCGGCATGGGCCAGCCGGGCCGCCCACACGATGGTGCCGGACCCGGCGAGCTTACCCTCGTACCAGCCGTCCAGCATCGGCCCGGCCGACAGCAGGATCGCCGGCATGTCGACCGTCGCCGCCGCCATCAGCTGCGCCGGCGCCGTCTTGTCGCAGCCGCCCGTCAGCACGACCCCATCGAGCGGGTAGCCGTGCAGGATCTCGACCAGGCCCAGATAGGCGAGGTTGCGGTCGAGCGCGGCCGTGGGGCGGCGCCCCGTCTCCTGGATGGGATGGACCGGGAACTCGAACGCGATGCCGCCCGCGTCCCGGATGCCGTCGCGCACGCGCTTGGCCAGCTCGATATGCGGGCGGTTGCACGGCGACAGGTCCGATCCGCTCTGCGCGATCCCGATGATCGGCTTGCCGGATTGCAGCTCCTCGCGCGTCAGCCCGTAGTTCAGGTAGCGCTCTATGTAGAGCGCCGTCATCCCGGGATTCTCCGGATTGTCGAACCACAGCGAACTGCGCCGTCTCTTCCTGCTGGTCATGCCGATGTCCTTAGTCTTCGTTGCGGCGAGCCTTCGTTGCGGCCGTGACGCCGGCCGACCGGGACCGTCATGAAACCATAGCGCATCGGGACGGGGCGTTGCACGCTCCAGTCGCCGCTCACGCGAGGCGGACCCGCGGCTCGGCCCGGCCGCGGACCGGAAGATCGACGTGCAGCACCGCGCCGGCCGCCGGCTGGCCGGCGAGATCGTCCTCGGAAAGGTTCCCGCGCGCGGTCGTCACCACCAGCCGGTCGAGCGCCGCCCCGGCGAAGGCGGGGCATGTCGGCTGCGCGACCGGCAGGCGCACCGACGCGGTTCGCCTGCCGTCCGGGGCGTAGCCGTCCAGCGACCAGCCGCCCCAGCGCGCGTTCCACAGCGTGCCGTCCCCGTCCACGATCGCCCCGTCGGGCATCCCGTCCTGCTCCGCCTCGCCGGGACCGGGCGCCCGGAACACCGCGGGATCGCCGAGCGGCAGGCCCGTCCCCGGGTCGGTCTCCACCCGCCAGATCGTCGCCCGGGCGGTATCGGCGAAATAGGCCGTGCGGCCGTCGGGCGCGAAGCAGATCGCGTTGGGGATCGTGAGCCGCGCGAACAGCAGCCGCATCTCGCCGCCCAGGAACCACCAGACCGATCCCCGCTCCGGCTCCGCCCCACGCCCCATGGTGCCGATCCAGAACGCCCCGCAGGGATGCACGCGGGCGTCGTTCGAACGGGTGCCGGGGTCGTCCGCCTCCAGCGCCGCCACGACCCCCGACGTGCCGTCATCGAGGTCGAACAGGCGCAGATCCACCTCGGTCGCCAGCAGCACCCGCCGCCCGTCCACCAGCGCCGCCGCCGACGCCATCACCGGCAGCCGGTGCGTCCGGGTCGGCCCGCCGTCGAAGCGCTTCTCGTGCAGCGTGCGGCCGAGGATGTCGAACCACACCAGGCTGCCGCGCTCGGCATGGGCCAGCGGCCCTTCGCCCAGCGTCAGCGGCTCGGCCGACCAGACGGTGACGGCGGGGGCCGCGGCACCGGCGGGACTCATGCCCGCAAGGTCCCGAAGGCCGCGTCGAAGGCCGCGACCGCGGCGCGCGCCCGCGCGGCCACGGCCTGCGCGCCGTCGCCGGGACGATAGAGGCTGCTGCCGAGGCCGAAGGCCCGCACGCCGGCGCGCGCATAGGCGGCGAACTGGCCCTCCCCGACCCCGCCGACGGCCGCGATCGCCGTCGTCGCGGGCAGGACCGCCCGGATCGCGGCGATGCCGGCCGGGCCGAGCACGAAGGCCGGAAACACCTTGAGCGCCGAGGCCCCGGCTTTCAGCGCCGTCAGCGCCTCGGTCGGGGTGAAGACGCCCGGCAGCGACACCATGCCGTTCGCCACCGTGCGGGCGACGACCTCCGGGTCGACATTGGGGCTGACGACGAGCCCGCCGCCCGCGTCGCGCACCGCATCGACCTCGGCCGCGGACAGGACCGTGCCGGCGCCGACCAGGACGCGGTCCGGCAGCACCGCCCGCAGGCGCGCGATCGACGTCAGCGGGTCGGGCGAGTTCAGCGGCACCTCGACCGCTCCGAACCCGGCCTCCGCCAGCGCGATCCCGATCGCCTCCACCTCCTGCGGGCGCACGCCGCGCAGGATCGCGACCAGGTCGCGGGCGAGCGGCGGCCAAGGGACCGCGCCTGGACCGGAAGATGCGTTCATGCGGACCGCCTTTCGAAAGCCTCGGGCCAGAACCTGCGCGCGGCCAGCGTCAGCCCGTCCAGCACCGCCCGGTCGGCCTCGATCGCGCGGACCTCGGCGCCCGCCGCCTCGATCGCGCGGGCATAGAGCCCTGCGAGCCGGCCGGAGGCGACCAGCGTCACCCGCCGCGCAGCACCATCCGCGAGCTGCCCGCCGACCTCGGCGCCGATCAGCAGCCCGCTCAGCCGGTCCGCGGTCTCGCCGCCGCCCGCTCCCAGCAGCAGCCCGCGCGCGCGCAGCGCGAACAGCGCCGCCACCGCGCCCCCCGGATCGGCGAGCCCGCGGGCGAGCCCGGCCAGGAAGTCCGGCGCGTCCGGCCGCCCCGTCCCCTCCTGCCCCGCCACCGCATGGCGCAGGATCGACTGCTCGCACAGGAGCGCGAACAGCTCCCCCGTCATCACCGTGGCGAAGCCGGCCACCCGGCCCCCGGCCAAGCGGACCCATTTGGTGTGCGTGCCCGGCATGCAGACCAGCCCGTCGGCCTCGCCCTCCCCGGCGAGGAAGCCGAGCAGCTTGGTCTCCTCGCCGCGCATGACGTCGGGGCGGTCGGGATCGCGCACCGCCAGGCCGGGCAGGATGCGCACGTCGAGCGCGGCCGCCGGGACGCGGACCGCATGGTCGAGGATCTCGCCCGGGGACGCGGGCACGTCGACATAGGGCGCCTCGTGCCAGCCCTCGCGCGAGCCGGCCATGCCGCAGACCGCGACCGGAAGCGCGGGCGCGCCGAGCGCTGCGAGATGGGCCGCGAGGACGTCGGCATACCCGTCGCGCGCCAGCGCCCGCATGCCCTGTTCCGAGCGCCGCTCGCCCACGACCTCGCCCCGGGCATCGACGAGCCGCAGGCGGAAGCTGGTGGTGCCCCAGTCGACGGCGGCGAAGACGGGCGGTGCGGGATGGGGCTGCAAGACGGCCGGCCTCGGCGGCAGTGGATGGCGGTGTATCGGTTAGGGCGCCACTCTACTCCGTCGGGACGGCGCCGAGGAAGCCGGTGCGTCGCGTCGGGTCGGGCTCGGTGTAGCACTCCGGATCGGCCAGGGTGCTGTAGCACCAGAGCGCCACGTCCTCACGGACGGCGGACCGGTCGCCGGCGCAGCCGGCCAGGACCAGCAGCGCCGCCGCCGCCGTGATGACGCTCACTCCAGCCATGGCCGCCTCAGGCGATTTCCAGGTTGTTGCCGCCCGCCGTATCCTCGCCGAAGCCGTTGTTGAGCGCCCAGATCGCCGCCTGCGTGCGGTTCGAGGCGTTGATCTTGCGCAGCAGGCTCTTGAGGTGGACCTTGACCGTCGCCTCGGTGATGTTGAGGTGGTTGGCGATGATCTTGTTGCTGTCGCCGTTCAGCAGGCAGCGCACGATCTGCGCCTCGCGCTGCGACAGCCCCTTGCCCGAGACCGGCGGTGCGTCCAGCGCCCCGTTGCCGTTGGCCCGGCCGCTGATCAGCAGTGCCGCCAGATGGGTCGGGAACACCTTCTCGCCCATCATGACGAGGCGCAGCGACTGGTCCAGCGCGTCGATCGAGATGTCCTTGATCAGGAACCCGTCGGCGCCGGCCTGGATCGCCCTGGCCATGACGCCGGCGTCGAGCTGCGTCGACAGCAGCACGATGCGCGCCTCGGGGCAGGCGGACTTGAAGGACCCGACCACCTCGCTGACGTCCCCCAACCCCGCGGGGTCGACGAGGATCAGTTGCGGCGTGTCCTTTCCCGCAACGAGAGAGAGAGCCTCATCCAGACTCGACGCGCCCTGCGTGATCTGGAAATCCCGGTCCGCGAACAGGGCCTTCAGCCCTTCGCGAAACAGCTTGTTCGCGTCGACCAGGGTGACGGCGACCGATTGCATCGACGGCTCACTCCAAAGTGGGTTGATGTGCCTGACAATCTACTCCGTCGACCGTGCTTGATCCACTTATTTGTTAATTCACCGTTAACTATTTGGTTGCGACCGGCCCGGAGGCCGGGCCGGTCGCGTCCAATGCGCTCTGTCCAGCGCGCTCAGTCCATCGTCGGGATGACGAAGCTGGCGCCGGTCTTGATGCCGCTCGGCCAGCGCGAGGTGATGGTCTTGGTCCGGGTGTAGAAGCGGACCGCGTCCGGGCCGTGCTGGTTCAGGTCGCCGAAGCCCGAGCGCTTCCAGCCGCCGAACGTGTAGTAGGCGAGCGGAACCGGGATCGGCACGTTGACGCCGACCATGCCGACCTCGACCCGCGAGGCGAAGTCGCGCGCCGCGTCGCCGTCGCGGGTGAAGATCGCGACGCCGTTGCCGAACTCGTGCTCGGTCGGCAGGCGCAGCGCGTCCTCGTAGCTGTCGGCGCGCACGACCGAGAGCACGGGGCCGAAGATCTCCTCCTTGTAGATCCGCATGTCCGGCGTGACCTTGTCGAACAGGCAGCCGCCCATGTAGAAGCCGTTCTCGTAGCCCTGCAGCTTGAAGCCGCGGCCGTCGACCAGCAGGTCGGCCCCTTCCTCGACGCCGAGCTGGACGTAGCCCTCGACCCGCTTCATGTGCTCGCGCGTCACCAGCGGGCCGTAGTCGGCGGTCGGGTCGGTGCTCGGGCCGATCTTCAGCGTCTCGACCCGCGGCACCAGCCGCTCGAGCAGCGCCTCGGCGGTCTTGCGGCCGACCGGGACGACGACCGAGATCGCCATGCAGCGCTCGCCGGCCGAGCCGTAGCCGGCGCCGATCAGCGCGTCGGTCGCCTGGTCGAGGTCGGCGTCCGGCATGATCAGGGCGTGGTTCTTGGCCCCGCCGAAGGCCTGGACGCGCTTACCGGCCGCCGTGCCCCGGGTGTAGACGTATTCCGCGATCGGGGTCGAGCCGACGAAGCCGACCGCCTTGATGTCGGGATCGTCGAGGATCGCGTCGACCGCGACCTTGTCGCCGTTGACGACGTTGAGGACGCCCGGCGGCAGCCCGGCCTCCATCAGCAGCTCCGCCAGGCGCAGCGGCACCGACGGGTCGCGCTCGGACGGCTTCAGGATGAAGGCGTTGCCGCAGGCCAGCGCCGGCGCGAACTTCCACATCGGGATCATGGCCGGGAAGTTGAACGGCGTGATCCCGGCGACGACGCCGAGGGGCTGGCGCATCGAGTGGATGTCGATGCCGGGCCCGGCCCCCTCGGTGTACTCGCCCTTCAGCAGGTGCGGGATGCCGACCGAGAACTCGACCACCTCGAGCCCGCGCTGGATGTCGCCCTTCGCGTCGGGGATGGTCTTGCCGTGCTCCTTGGCCAGCAGCGCCGCCAGGTCGTCGAACTCGCGATGCAGCAGCTCCAGGAAGCGCATCAGCACGCGCGCGCGCTTCTGCGGGTTCATCGCCGCCCAGCCGGGCTGCGCCGCCTTGGCGGACTCGACCGCGCGCCGAACCTCGCCGACGTCGGCCAGCGGCACCCGCCCGCCGATCTCCCCCGTCATCGGGGTGTAGATGTCGGTGAACCGGCCCGAAGTCCCCTCCACGCGGCGGCCATCGATGAAGTGATAGAGTTCCGTCACCACGGCATTCCTCCGATTGTCATTGTGCCGGACTGTTCCATTGCCATCGGCGCACATCCACGTGCAAATTCGTGAAATCGCTGTGCGGAGATGGTGCAGCCGGTCATGCGGGATTTCGACTGGAACGACGTACGGTACTTCCTCGCGGTCGTCCGCGCCAGAACGCTGACGCTCGCGGCGCGGCGCCTCGGCACGAATCACACGACCGTGGCGCGGCGCATCGCGGCGCTGGAGGCGGCGCTGAACGCGAAGCTGTTCGACCGCCATGTCGGCGGCTACGTCCCGACCGAGCAGGGCGAGCGCTTCCTGGAGGAGGCGGAGGCGATGGAGGCGTCGGCGATCCTGGCGCGCAGCCGGATCGCGGATTCCGCCGCGACGCTGTCGGGCGCGGTGCGGATCGGCGCCCCGGACGGCTTCGGCAGCTTCTTCCTCGCCCCGGCGATCGGCGCGCTGTGCGACCAGCACCCCGAGCTGGAGGTCGAGATCGTCGCGATGCCGCGGGTCTTCAGCCTGTCCAAGCGCGAGGCGGACATCGCGATCAGCCTCGCCCAGCCCTCGCAGGGCCGCCTGGTCGTGCGCAAGCTGACCGACTACCAGCTCGGCCTGTACGCGGCACCCGGCTACCTGGACCGCGCGCCGCCGATCCGCGGGCGGGCCGACCTGCCCGTCCACCGCTTCATCCACTACATCGACGACCTGCTCTACACGCCCCAGCTCGACTACGTGCCGCAGATCGACAAGGCGATCCGGCCGCGCCTGCGCAGCGCCAACCTGGTGGCGCAGATGCGCGCGGCGATGGCCGGCGCCGGCATCTGCGTCCTGCCCTGCTTCATGGCCGACCCGGAGCCGGGGCTGGCCCGCGTCCTGGCGGGCGAGGTGGCGCTGACGCGCAGCTTCTGGCTGGCCGTCCACGCCGATCAGCGCAACCTCGCGCGCATCCGCACCACCAGCCAGTTCATCGTCGACGCGGTCCGCGACGCGCGGCCGCTGTTCCTGCCGGCCTCCGCCTGAGGCCGCCGGGGCCGCGCCGCCCCTAGGAGTGTGTCCGAGTAAATGAACGGCCGTCTTGTTGAGGTTCTGTTGGCAGGCGGGTTCTGGAAAGAATGGGGCGGGGTTCAGGCGCGGGCGCCGGCGAGCTTGAGGAGGTTGTGTACGGTGCACAGGAAGGCCCATT
>NZ_DASYHS010000065.1:0-10503 GCF_035998295.1 Arenibaculum sp.
CGGCTGGCTCTGCCCGAGGATCTGGGTCAGTTCCGTGACGGTCAGCTCGCCATGGGCGCACAGCGCCATCAGCCGGAGGCGCGTGGGCTCGGCGGCGGCCTTCAGTGCTGTCAGCAGGAACTCCATTCCCTTCCCAATACCTTACCGCCGCATGCGCATGCGGGTCCGTGCACGTCATATCTGATATATAAAGATATCTTTATGCGACGTAAACCGCTTTATGACCGCGCCGCCGCGAAACGAGGCCCGTTCTTTCGAGGTATATTTGCCACATGGATAGCAGGCTCGGTTGCAGTTGTGCCGCACCCTCTGGTAAAGGCGGCGACCGTGTGATAGGTCAATTAAGCACCGGAAGCGGTAGCGCAGGCTCTTGCCGCTTCCACCACGCCACCCATTCGACGAGCGCGTCCTTGATCATCCAGGCTTGCCTCAAACGTCCACGGGCCCGGGCGGCGGTGTTCGCTCTCATGCTCGCTTCCCTGCCGCTCGGCGGTTGCGCCACGGCTCCGGGGGAGGATTCCTTGAGCGCGATCGCCGACGGAGATCCCCTGGAACCGGTGAACCGGGTCGTCTACGGGTTCAACGAGGCCGCCGACATCCTCGTCCTGCGCCCCGCCGCGGAGGTGTACCGCGGCACCGTGCCGACCCCCGTCCGCATGGCGGTGCGCAACTTCCTGCTCAACCTGACGAGCCCGCTGCTGGTCGCGAACGAACTGCTGCAGGGCGACTTCGAGGGAGCCCAGGTCGCGTTCTCGCGCTTCCTGGTCAACACGACGATCGGCCTGGGCGGCGCCTTCGACATCGCGGGCCGGTACCGCGACCTGCACTACGAGTACGAGGATTTCGGCCAGACCCTGGCGGTCTGGGGCGTGCCGGACGGCCCGTACCTGGTCCTGCCCCTCCTCGGCCCCTCTAACCTGCGCGACGCGACGGGCCTCGTGGCCGACACGGCGGCCGACCCCGTCAACATCTGGGCGAACAACGCCGACAGGTCGGGCGCGATGGCGGTGCGCGCGGGAGTGACCGGCGTCGACACCCGCACCGAACTGATCGAGGCCGTCGACGACCTGCGGCGCAACTCGCTCGATCCCTACGCCTCGGCCCGCAGCCTCTACCGGCAGCGCCGGGCGACCGAGATCAACGACGGCAGCGGCGGCAGCATCGAATTCCCGGATTATGAGGACATCGACGAGCCCGCCGTTGAAAACGGCGCCGGATCCTCCAATTCCAACTGACATGATCACGCGCCGCATCTTCATCGCCGCGGCCGCCCTGCTGGCATTTGCCGGCTGGGCGACCGCTCCCGTCCCCGCCTCGGCGGATCCCCGGTCCGAGTCGGCTGCCCGCTTCGTCCAGGACCTCGGCGCCCGCGCCGTGGACATCCTGATCACGCCGGACCTCCAGCGCCAGGAGGTCGAGAACCGCTTCCGCACCCTGCTGAACGAAGGTTTCGACGTGCCCTATATCGGGCGCTTCGTCCTCGGCCGGAACTGGAACACCGCGACCCCGGAGCAGCGGCAGGAGTATCTGGAGCTGTTCGAGCGGCTGATCGTGAAGGTCTATGCCGACCGGTTCTCGGAGTATTCCGGGCAGAGCCTCGACTCCGGCGAGACGCTCAAGATCCTCGGCCATCGGCCCGAAGGCGAACGCGACGCCATCGTCCAGAGCCAGATCGTCCGTCCCGACGGACCGCCGGTCACGGTCGAATGGCGCGTGCGCCAGCGCGACGGCCAGAACAAGATCATCGACGTCGCGGTCGAGGGCGTCAGCATGAGCGTGACCCAGCGCAACGAGTTCGCCTCGGTGATCCAGCGTGGCGGCGGCTCGATCGACGCCCTGCTGAACGCGCTCCGGCAACGGACGGCGGCGCGCTGATCCCCCGGCGGGATCACGAAACGTCCCAAGAAGAAAGGGCCGGCCCCGCAGGGCCGGCCCTTTCCCGTTGCGGCCTTCTCAGGCGCGCACGAGCGGCTTGTACTTGATGCGGTGCGGCTGGTCGGCCTCGGCGCCCAGGCGGCGCTTGCGGTCGGCCTCGTAGTCCTGGTAGTTGCCCTCGAACCAGACGACCTGGCTTTCGCCCTCGAAGGCGATGATGTGGGTCGCGATGCGGTCGAGGAACCAGCGGTCGTGGCTGATCACCACGGCGCAGCCGGGGAAGCCCACCAGCGCGTCCTCGAGAGCCCGCAGGGTGTCGACGTCGAGATCGTTGGTTGGTTCGTCGAGCAGCAGGACGTTGGCGCCCGACTTCAGCATCTTGGCGATATGGACGCGGTTGCGCTCGCCGCCCGAGAGCTGGCCGACCTTCTTCTGCTGGTCGGAACCGCGGAAGTTGAAGGCCGCGACATAGGCCCGGCTGGGCATCGACTTCTTGCCCAGCTCGATGACGTCCAGCCCGTCCGAGATCTCTTCCCAGACGTTCTTCTTGTCGTTCAGCGTGTCGCGGCTCTGGTCGACGTAGCCGAGCTTGACCGTGTCGCCGACGCGGAACTCACCCCCGTCGGGCCGCTCCTGGCCGGTGATCATGCGGAACAGCGTCGTCTTGCCCGCGCCGTTGGGTCCGATCACGCCGACGATGCCGCCCGCCGGGAGGCGGAAGTCCAGGTCTTCGATCAGCATCCGGTCGCCGAAGCCCTTGCGCAGGTGCTCGGCCTCGATCACGAGGCTGCCGAGGCGCGGCGGGGTCGGGATGACGATCTGGGGCTCGGTGATCTGCTGCGACTTGTTGGCCTCGGCCAGCAGCGTATCGTAGGCGGCGATGCGGGCCTTGCTCTTGGCCTGGCGGGCCTTGGGCGACGCACGGATCCACTCCAGCTCGGCGGCCAGGGTCTTCTGGCGCGCCTGCTCGGTCTTCGATTCCTGCTCGAGCCGCTTCTGCTTCTGCTCCAGCCACGCGGAGTAGTTGCCCTCGTAGGGGATGCCCTGTCCGCGGTCGAGCTCCAGGATCCAGCCGGTCACGTTGTCCAGGAAGTACCGGTCGTGGGTCACCAGGACCACCGTCCCGGCATATTCCTGCAGGTGCCGCTCGAGCCACGCGACGCTCTCGGCGTCGAGATGGTTGGTCGGCTCGTCGAGGAGCAGCAGGTCCGGCTTCTCCAGCAGCAGGCGGCACAGCGCGACGCGGCGGCGCTCGCCGCCGGACAGCTTGGTGACGTCGGCGTCGGGCGGCGGGCAGCGCAGCGCGTCCATCGCGATCTCGACGGTGCGGTCGAGGTCCCAGGCGTTCGCCGCCTCGATCTTCTCCTGCAGCTCGGCCTGCTCGTCGATCAGCGCCGTCATCTCGTCGGGGTCCTCAACCTCGCCGAGCCTCATGCTGACCTCCTCGAACCGGTCGAGAAACGCCTTGGTGTCGGCCAGCGCGGCCATCACGTTGCCGTGGACGGTCTTGTCCGGGTCGAGGTGCGGCTCCTGCGGCAGATAGCCGACCCTCGCCCCCTCGGCAGACCAGGCCTCGCCGTTGTAGTCCTTGTCGAAGCCGGCCATGATCTTCATCAGGGTCGACTTGCCGGCGCCGTTGGGGCCGATGACGCCGATCTTGGCGCCGGGGTAGAAGGACAGCCAGACGTTCTCCAGCACCTTCTTGCCGCCGGGAAAGATCTTCGTCAGCCCCTTCATGACATAGACGTATTGATAGGACGCCATGCGCCTCTCCGAACCCTGAAAACGATGGAAGCACGCGCGGGGCCACCGGCACCCGGACGGAGCGCCGTTTTACCCCAACGTGCCCGCCAATGCGAGCATCGAGAACCGGCCGGCTCAGCGCGCCAGCGCGTCCTCCACCGTCCACACCATGCGGCCGACCTGCTTCAGCGCCTCGCGCAGCCGGCCACGGTCGGCGGCGGCCAGCCGCCGGGGATCGACGCGCGATCCCGGGTCCCGCCCGGCCGCGACGTCGGCGACCTGCTGGTCCAGCATCATCCCGAGCGCCACGCCGTACAGGCCGCGCATCGCGGCGACGTCGGCCTCCGCCAGCACTCCGGCGGCGGCCAGCGCGTCGAGACGCCCCAGCGTCGAGGTGGCTTCCACGCCGTGGCGCAGGGCGAGCACCCGGGCCCCGGCGACGACGGGCCAGGTCCCGCCGAGCTTGAGGTCGATGCGCTCCTCGGTCAGCCGGGGACGGCCGAACAGGCCGAAGGGCGTGCCGGCACGCGCGAGTTGGGCGGCGAGGTTCCTCAGGAACACGCGCGCATGCCGGGCCTTGCCCAGCGCCAGCGCCCTCAGCTCCGCCGCGAGCCGGCGGTCGCCATGGACGGGATGGAAGTCGAAGAAGATGTCGACGTTGAGCAGGCTCTCGCCCTCGGGCGTCGCGATCCAGCGGTCGACGAGGCGGCCCCACTCGGCGATGCCGTGGCGCCAGGCCGGGTTCCTGGCCATCACGCCGCCCTTGCAGTACGGGATGCCCGCCCGGTCGAGCAATCCGCACATGCGCTCGCCGAGATCGGCGAACCAGGGATCGTCCTCGGGCCCGCCGGCATGGACCAGGGCGTTGTCCTGGTCGGGCGCCAGCAGGCTTTCGCCCCGGCCGCCCGATCCGAGGATCAGCGCGCACCAGGGGACCGGCGCCGGGCCGCGCTCGCGCTCCAGCTCGGCCGCGGCGAGGGCCGCCGCCCGCCCCGTGCAGTCGCGCATGACCCCGGCGATCACGGCGGCGACGTCGGATGCCGCCACCCCTTCGGCGAGCAGCGCGCAAGCGAGCCGGGGAAGCGATGCCCGGACGCGGCCCAGCGCCTCGGCGTCGCCCGCCACCGCGACCTCGTCGCCGAGCGCCAGCGCCGGGCCCGCGCGCTGGCGCAACAGCGCGCGCGCCGTCAGGATGCCGACGGCGCGGCCGTCATCGTCGACGACCTGGAGGTGGCGGATGGCGAGCCGGTCCATGCGGCCGATGGCGAGGTAGACCGGTGCTTCCGGGAGAAGCCCGTGGACGGGACCGCTCATCACCGCCCGGAGCGGCAGGTCGAGACCGGCCGGGCCGTGGCGCGAGACGACGCGCAGCACGTCGCGCTCGGTGACGATGCCGGCCGCCACTCCCTCCGCCCCGTCCTCGACCAGGACCGAGCTGATGCCCAGCGCGTCCATGCGCCCGGCCGCGTCCGCGACCGGGGTGTGCGCCGGGACCATCACCACGGGCGACGTCATGACGTCGGCGACCGTATGGCGGTAGGGGAAGCTGTCGAGCCGCTCCAGCGTTTCCCAGTCCATGCCCCTCCCCTTACCAGCCGGCCGCGCGCTGGGCGGCCCGGACCCGACGCGCGCCGTCGGCGAAGGCGCGGGCCTGCCCCAGGCCGGCCACGCCGCGGTCGTGCAACAGCGGAACCAGGCGCGCATAGAGCTCCGCCGCGAGCAGCGCGTCGCCGAGCGCCGTGTGCCGGCCCTCGATCCCGATGCCGAGATCGGTCGCGATCGCCTCGAGGTTGAGGTCGGCGCGCGAGGGGTCCAGCGCCGCAACGAGGCGCAGCGTGTCGAGCGACGGGGGGTCCGGCCAGCGGCCGCCCGCCGCCTCGACCTCCCGGCGCAGGATCGCGAGATCGAAGCCGATATTGTGCCCGACGACGACGACGCCCGACATCATCGCCTCCAGTTCCGGCCATGTCTCGGCGAAGGAAGGGGCCCCCTCGACCATGGCGTCCGTGATCCCGTGGACCGCGGTCGAGGCCGGCGGCACCGGAACGCCGGGATCGACCAGGCGGTCGAGCGAAGCGGCCCGGAACAGCCTCGTGCCGTGGAGGCGCACCGCGCCGACCGACAGGATGCGGTCGCGCGAGACGTCCAGCCCGGTCGTCTCTAGGTCGAGCGACAGCACGGGCAGGTCCTCCAGCGCCAGGCCGTCGGCCAGCGCCGGCGGCCGCGGCGGCAGGTCGTGCAGGTCGAGGTCGTGGGCGACCCCCTGGCGGCGGACGAGCGCGGAGACGGGAAACAGGATCACCGCGCCGCCATGCCCGTCGAGGTCGGCGACGCGGGCGTGGAGGGAGGCGCCGTCGACGGTCAGCAGCTCCGCCTGGACGGACCGGCCGGACCGGCGGGCGGCCCGGACCGCGGCGGTCAGCCCGGCCGGCTCGACCGCGGCGTAGACGCTGGTGCCGACCGCGACCCGCCGCGGATCGAGGAGCGCCGCCGCGGCCGCGTTCACCAGGCTCACCAGACCGCTGTCGGTCACGACGACCAGTCCCTCGTCGAGCGCCGAGACGACGGCGGCCAGCCGGCCGTCGGTCGTCGACGCCTGCGCCGCGAGCGAGCGGAGCGCGTCCCGGACGACGTCCGCCAGCCGCCCGGCATCGCCGTCGAGATCCGGGATCCGGGCCGGCCGCGCCCGCGCCGCGACCACCGCGTCGCGCAGCCGGCCGAGGTCGTCCGTATGGCGCGCGACCAGCGTGCCCGCGATCCAGAGCGCGCCCAGGCCGCCCAGCGCGAGCGCCCCCGTGCCGGCGATGCGGCCGGTGGAAAGATCGGCCCCCGAGGGCCAGAGCGCCAGCGCGCCGAGGCCCGCGACAGCGGCCCCCGCGACCGCGAGCGCCGCCGCCACGCCTCGGGACAGGCCGGCCGCCACGGCGCCCGCCGCCTCAGCCGGCCGAAGCCAGGTCCCTTGCGAGCGCGCCCGGGCGCAGGGACGTGGTCAGGTCGTCGGCGTAGCGCGTCATCAGGAAGCGGACGCCGTTGACGACCATCTCGCGGTCGTGCTGGCGCAGGTTCGTGTGAATGGGGAGCACCTCGAACAGCCGCTCGGCCCCGACCACGGCGACCTCATAGGCGGGCTTCGGCGCCCCGAGCTGCGCCAGCGCCAGACGCTCGCGCGTGTCGGCGACCAGGCCGGCCCAGCCGTCCGGCCGGTACGGCGGGGTGCCGAGTTCGGTCAGCCCTTCGCCCAGCAGTACCGCGAGGCGGTCGGCGAGCACCGGCAGCGGCCCGGTCCAGTGGGGCCTCAGGAAGCCTTCGATCACGACCGCGACGTCGAGGGCGACCGCCGACAGCGCCTCCCAGCGGCAGCGCTCCAGCGCCGCCTGGAAGTCCATTTCCTTGAACAGCTTGTCCCAGTTGAGCCCGGCCCTGGCCCGGCAATACTCGATCGCGCTCTTCTGCGATATGAAGGCCGAACGCGACGCCATGGAGCGGCGCAGATGGTCGGCCGTCTCCAACGGTTCGGCCCCGCCGAACAACCGGCGCATGAGAACACCCAACGCCCTTCCTCCCTCTCGTCCGGCCCTCTCGCCCGACACCGGCCGCATCCCGGCGGCCCGGCACCCCGGAAGGGTAGCACAGCGCCCGAGAGGAGCACCGCATTTTGCTGTGTCCGGGTCATGCGGCGAATGATAGAAGAACCAACTGCCCAGCCATCACGAGCGCGAGCGCATGGAGCCGAGCAATCCGTTCTGGACCTACTGGTATTTCCATATCCCGAACTACGTCCTGGCCGCGCTGATCTACACCATGCTGGGCCGGCTGGCCCTCGCTCTGTTCGTCCCCGCGGACTGGCCCAACTACATCTGGCGCGCCTTCCTGCGCCTGACCGATCCCATCCTCGGGGCGGTCGCCACCATCACGCCCCGGATGGTCGGTCCGGTGATGCTGATCCCGGTCGCGATCTTCTGGCTGTTCGCGCTGCGCATCGCCCTGCTGGCGGTGCTCCTCGCCGCCGGCCTCATCCCCATCGTCGGCCGGACCTGAGGGGCGCGCCCATGGACCGCAACCATCTCTTCGTGGCCCTCGTCCTGGTGTGCATCGCCAACGGCGTCTTCTCGCCCGCGCTGATCGTCGCCACGCATCTGTGGCCGGTCTGGTTCCCCGCGATGATCGTCCAGCCCTCGGCCGAGCTGGTGTTCTACCTCGGCTCGCTGATCGTGTCGGGCGGGACCATGCTCGTCTCCGGCGTGCCGGCGGCGCTCTACGAGCGCATGACGGGCCGGGAGGACACCACGCCGCTCTCGCTCACGATCTGGCTCGCCGGCGCCATCCTTCTCTCGATCCCGGGGCTGCTCAACGCGATGCTGGTGGCTTGAGCATTCCTCGCGCCAACGGGCGGATTAGGTTGTTACGGTAACTGCCGGGAGCCCGACGCCCGGCTTCTCCGACCCGACGGAGTTGCCGCCCATGGATCGCATCGAATATTTCGCGGAAATCTCGATCCGGCGCGCCCTCGCCTTCGCGACGCTCGCCATCATGACCACCATGGTGGGGATGGTCTACGACCCGGCCACGGCGCTCAAGACGGGCGCGGTGCTGACCGGCATCGTGGCCGCGACCCTGGCCTGGAAGGCGCACCGCGCGCCGACCAGCCCCTACCGGCGCACGGAGGTCTGGATGCTGCTCGACAGGCGCCACGACCTGCCCGAGGACCGGGCGCAGCAGGTGATCGGCGGGGTGCTAAGCCGGATCTACTGGCGCTACGCCGAGTTCGCAGGCTACGTCGCGGCCCTGCTGTGGGGCACCGGGCTGGCCTACGCGCTTTTGAAGTGACCCGGCACGGCGGCGGCCGGCGCGCCACTCACCAGTCGGTATCGAAGGCCTTCAACGCCTCCTGGGCGGCGGCGCGTACCTCGGGGTCGCCGTCCCCGGCGAGGTCGCCGAGGGTGCGGGCCGTCGCCGGTTCGGGCTCCCTGCGGGCCAGGGCCGAGACCACGCCGAGACGGACGGACGCCTTCGGGTCGCGCGCGAGGCGGACGAGCCAGGTCGCCGCACCCGGTCCGTCGATCTCGCCCAGCGCGTCGACCACGGCCCGCCGGCCGGCCTCGTCGCTGCGTTCGGCGACGCGGCCGAGGACGACCGCCGTGTCGTCGTCGGCGACACGGATCAGCGCCTCGACCACCGAAGGCAGGTCGAGGGGCGTCGCCCGGACCAGCAGCGCTTCCAGTTCCGCCTTGACCGGCCGGTGGCCGAGCCGTCCCAGGGTCAGGCACGCCGTCTTGGCGACCTGACGGTCGGCGTCGGCGGCCAGCGGCAACACCGCGTCCAAGTCCTCCGGCCGGGCGAGCGCGCCGGCCAGCAGGCAGACGGCCTGGCGCACCGCCGGATCCGGGTGAACGGCGTGGCTTCGTATCAGCCCGACCGCCCGCCGGAAGCGCAGGCCGGCGAGGCAGGAGAGGGTCGCGACCGTGCCGGACACGCCGAAGGCGTCCCGCTCCAGCAGTTCCACCAGTTCCGGGCCGGCTTCCGCGGCGCCGATCTCCGCGAGCGCGCCGAGTGCCGCCCGCAATTCCCCCGCCGGCGCCTGCCGGTCATGCCCGGCGAAACGCCGGCAGGTGCGCAGCAGCAGCGGAACCGCCGCCCTTTCACGGCGCTTCCCACATTCCTCTATCAAGGCGAGGAGCCCCGGTTCGGCCGGCGGCTCGCCGTACAGGTGGAGCGTCAGCAGATCGACCAGCACGTCGGCCGGCGTCTGCGCGACGGAACGCACGGGACGGGGTTCGGCGGCCGGTACCGCGGCCGGCATGCGTCCGCCGTCGCCGGCCATGGCACTGTCCGTCGCGGCCGGCGGGCGGGCGAAAAGGTCGAACTGGTCGGGATGCTTGCGTCTGGGCACGCCGGGTCGGCTTCGGTCTTGGTCGGTGCGGCCGACCGACAGTAGCACCACGCCGCCCGCCCGGTCGAAAATTCGATCGCGCCCCGGCGGAAGGGCGGCGCCCGGGGCGCGCCGCCTGCCGCTGCGTCAGATCCCGGACGGATAGTAGGAAGGCGGGTCGCTGGCGGGAAACGATTCGTCCGAGGCTTCGTCGACCTTGTCCCACGGGCGGCGCGGCCGGTCGCGCATCGCCTCCGGCCCGGCTACGCGGATCTGGCCGTAGAGGCCCCGGTGGGCGGCCCCCACCGGCTCGGCTCCGCGAAGGGCGGCGGGCCGGATTTCGCGATCCGGCTGCGGCCCCCGGATGTCGCCGCGTCCCCAGTTTCGCGGGCCAGGCCCGCCGTGTCCCCGGTTTCGCGGGCCAAGCCCGCCGTGCACCGCCCCGGCGCCAACCCGACGGCGAAGCATCGCGCCCGCGGCGGCTCCGGCCAGGATGACCGCGGCCGCCGCCAGCACCGGCCCCCACCCGTACCGGGCTCTCGTCTCCGTGCGCATCATCTCGTCCCCGCGTCACAAGTTGCCTCTCCCGACAACACCCCGCGGGACGAGCCGCTCCCGACCGCATGACCGCCGCACGGGCCGTGCCGCGAGTCTCGCCGCCACTTCCGTTCAGGTTCAGCGAGCGGTTTCATTCGAAACCACCGATACCCACGACAATGTCGGGGCACCGACGGAACCGGACGATCGGTAGCAGTACCAACGCAAACCAAAATGTTCATTTAGAAACATTGAATACTTCTGTATTCCAATATCGAATTGGTTTTTATGGTTCTATGAAGTTTTCTACATCGAGCTTGACGTCGAGTCATCGTCTTCTTTCTAATGTGCCGGGATCTCAATGCCAGTCCATTCAGAGTAAGACCCAAGTATCATCGCACGACCGGTTCGGCCAGCGTGCGAATAACGGAGAAGGGCTGAACGAATGCTTGGAATCATTGGCCAGCCGAACACAAGTA
>NZ_DASYHS010000117.1:0-11925 GCF_035998295.1 Arenibaculum sp.
CCGGTCCAGGCGAGCCCGGCCAGCAGCAGCAGCGGCAAGGTGCGACGGGCGGCCATGGCGTCCTCCTCTCCTGAGACATTCGCGAATCTAGGGCATCTCCGCCCCGCGGCAAACCGCGGCGCCGGGTTGACGGGCCGGCGCGCCAGGGTAGCATTCTCCCCGCATAACGGGAGGCGGGCGGGACATGCGGGACGTCGTGATCGTCGGGGGCGGCCACAACGGCCTGGTCTGCGCCGCCTACCTGGCCGCGGCCGGGCTGTCGGTGACGGTGCTGGAGCGGCGCGGCGTCGTCGGCGGCGCCGCGGTGACGGAGGAGTTCCACCCCGGCTTCCGCAATTCCGTCGCCTCGTACACGGTGTCGCTGCTGAACCCGAAGGTGATCCGCGACCTCGACCTCGCCGGCCACGGCCTGCGCATCGTCGAGCGCGAGGCCTCCAACTTCCTGCCGACCGATGACGGCCGCTACCTGATGACCGGCCCCGGCCGCACCCGGGCGGAGGTCGCGAAGTTCTCCGCCCGCGACGCCGACGCGCTCGACGCCTATGGCGAGCGCCTGGACGCGATCGCCGACGTGCTGCGCGAGGTGGTGCTGGAGACGCCGCCCGGCCTCTCCCCCTCCGGCTGGCGCCAGACCCTGTCCGAGCTGGCGCGCGGCGGCCGGCTCGCCAACCGGCTGCGCCGGCTCGACCTGGAGCGGCGGCGCGACCTGCTGGACCTGTTCGCGAAGTCCGCCGGCGACTATCTCGACGGCTGGTTCGAGAGCGAGCCGGTCAAGGCGGCCTTCGGCTTCGACGGCATCGTCGGCAACTACGCCAGCCCCTACACCCCCGGCTCGGCCTATGTCCTGCTGCACCACGTCTTCGGCGAGGTCAACGGCAAGAAGGGCGTGTGGGGCCACGCGATCGGCGGCATGGGCGCCATCACCCAGGCCATGGCGGGCGCCGCCGCCGCCCGCGGGGTCGAGATCCGCACCAACTCCCCCGTGCGCGAGGTGCTGGTCGAGAAGGGGCGCGCCGCCGGCGTGGTCACCGCCGCCGGCGAGGTCGTGCGGGCGCGCGCCGTCGTCTCCAACCTGAACCCGAAGCTGCTCTACCTGGACCTGATCGACCCGGCGGCCCTGCCGGCGGAGTTCCTGCGCCGCATCCGGCAGTGGAAATGCGGCTCCGGCACCTTCCGCATGAACGTGGCGCTGTCGGAGCTGCCGGACTTCACCTGCCTGCCCGGCCGCGGGCCCCACCACACCGCCGGCATCATCCTGGCGCCCAGCCTCGCCTACATGGACCGCGCCTGGATGGACGCGCGCGCCCATGGCTGGTCGCGCCGGCCGATCGTCGAGATGCTGATCCCGTCCACGCTCGACGACGGGCTCGCCCCGCCCGGCCGGCACGTCGCCAGCCTGTTCTGCCAGCAATTCGCGCCGGAACTGCCCGACGGCGCGTCCTGGGACGACCACCGCGAGACGGTCGCCGACCTGATCGTCGACACGGTCACCGAATACGCCCCCAACTTCAAGGCGTCGGTGATCGCCCGCCAGGTCCTGAGCCCGCTCGACCTCGAGCGGGTCTTCGGCCTGGTCGGCGGCGACATCTTCCACGGCGCGCTCAGCCTGGACCAGATCTTCTCGGCCCGGCCGATGCTGGGCCATGCCGACTACCGCGGCCCGCTCCCCGGCCTCTACATGTGCGGCTCCGGGACCCATCCCGGCGGCGGCGTCACGGGTGCGCCCGGCCACAACGCCGCGCGCGAGATCGCCGCCGACTTCGCGCGGCGCCGGAATCCGTAAAGGATTGCCGTTGCCGTCGGCGTCCGGGCAACGATACGATCGAATGAAGAAGGAAAGCGCTACGGGAGGATGGCGATGACCGAGACGGCGGCGCTGGCCCGGGCATCGACGCTGCCGGCGTCCTGGTACCGCGACCCGGAGATCTGGGAGCGCGAGCGGCACGCGATCTTCGCGAAGGAATGGACCCTGTTCGGGCGTGAGGCGCAGTTCCCGGCGCCGGGCAGCTACCTCGCCGGCGAGGTCGCGGGCTGGCCGGTCTTCGCGATCCGCGACCGCGACGGCGCCCTCAAGGCGTTCCACAATGTCTGCCGGCACCGCGCCGGCCCGATCGTCTGGGACGGCGAGGGCCGCTGCGACGTGCTGCGCTGCCGCTACCACGGCTGGGTCTACGACACCGCCGGCAATTTGCGCCGCACCCCCGACTTCGGCGAGGCGGAGGATTTCGACAAGGCCAGGTTCTCCCTGTTCCCGGTCCGGGTCGAGAGCTGGCGCGGCCTCGTCTTCGTGAACCTCGACGCGGACGCGGCGCCGCTCGCGGACTGGATCGGCGCCCTCGACGACGAGACCGCCCCCTACCCCATCGAGGACTACCGCTTCCACGGCGAGGTCGTGCACGAGATCGCGTGCAACTGGAAGACCTATGTCGACAACTACGCCGAGGGCTACCATGTCCGCGACGTCCATCCCGGCCTCGACCGCGAGATCGACAGCGGCGCCTACGAGGTGCTGCTGAAGGACCGCTACGCCGTCCACCAGGCACCCCAGCGCTCGGGCGCCAGCTACACCGGCCTGTGGGTGTGGCGGTTCCCGACGCTGGCGCTCAACGTCTACGACGACGGCATGAACGTCGAGCGCATGGTCCCGGTCGGCCACGACCGCACGCGGCTCGTCTACAACTTCTTCTTCCGCGACACCTCCGAGGCGGCACAGGACCGCATCGCGGCCTCGCTCGCGATCTCGCGCGAGGTGACGCTGGAGGACGCGCGGATCTGCGAGGCGGTGCAGCGCAACCTCGACGCCGGCATCTACGAGGCCGGCCGCCTCAGCCCCCGGCACGAGAACGGCGTGTGGTTCTTCCACGCCCTCGTCCGGCAGGCGCTCGCCGCTTGAACGATAACGACCGACAACGAACGGGAGGAAATCCATGCTGAAGACCGTCATGGCGGGAGCGGCGCTGGTCCTGGGCCTTGCGGCGGCGCCGGCCCAGGCCGGCCCGGTGCTGGACCGCGTGCAGGCCACGAAGACGCTGACCCTGTCCTCCGATCCCGCCTATCCGCCGCAGTCCTTCCTCGACGAGAACAACCAGATGGTCGGCTTCGACATCGACGTCGGCCGCGAGATCGCGCGCCGCCTCGACGCCGAGCTGGAGATCGTGACCCCGGCCTGGGAGATCATCACCGCCGGCAACTGGGGCGAGCGCTGGGACATCTCCGTCGGGTCCATGACGCCGACGACCGAGCGCGCCCGCGTGCTGGAGTTCCCGGCCGTCTACTACTACGTGCCCGCCAGCTTCGCGGTCCACGCGGCCTCCGACGTCCAGACGATCGAGGATCTGCAGGGCAAGCGCATCGGCGTGTGCGGCGGCTGCACCTACGAGGCGTACCTGAACGGCGACCTGGTGATGGACGCGCAGGGCGTGCCGCCCTTCGAGTACCTGGTGGAGCCGGGCGAGGTCCGCATCTACGACACCGACACCAACGCCTTCGACGACCTGCGCCTGGGCGACGGCGTGCGGCTCGACGCGGTGATGTCGGCGCTGCCGACGCTCCAGGAGGCGATCCGCAGCGGCATGCCGCTGCGCCTCGTCGGCGACCCGGTCTTCTACGAGCCGCTCGCGGTCGCCGTCGACAAGGGCGACCCGGAATTCGCGGCGAAGATCGCGGAGATCGTCCAGGCGATGCACGAGGACGGCACGCTGTCGACCCTGTCGGAACGCTGGTACGGCGTCGACCTGACGCGCGTGAGGCAGTGAGCGCGGATGCGATGACCGCCGATAATGCGTGACGCGATCCCGGGCGACGGCGCCGGACGCGCGGCCCTGCTGGCGGCGGCCTTCGCGGCCGTCGTCGCGGCCGCGAGCTGGATCGACCTGAGCGGGACGCTCCTCGGCCGCGCATTGCTGCCCGCCATCGGCTCGACCTTCGGCACGGCGGCGGACGGCACGCCGCACGGCGCACGGCTGGTCGTCGGGCTGGTCGCGGCGGTGCTGCTGGCGGCCAACGTGCTGGCGATCCGGCTGCTGCCGTTCCGCCTCCAGGTCGCGGTGGTCTGGCTGGAGCTGCTGGCCCTGGCGCTCGCCTTCTTCGCGGGCTTCGACCTCAGCTACGCCTTCATCGCCGACCGCCTGCCCTTCCTCGTGTTCCAGGGCGCGGCGATGACGGTCTACGTCTCGGTCGTCTCGATCGTGCTGTCCTGCGTCGTGGCGCTGGTCGCGGCCCTGGCCCGGATCTCGCGCAGCGGCCCCGCCCTGGCGGTCGCGACCTTCTACATCTCGTTCTTCCGCGGCACGCCGCTGCTGCTCCAGATCTACCTGATCTATCTCGGCCTGCCGCAGCTCGGCCTGGTCATGGAGGCGGTGCCGGCCGGCATTCTGGCGCTGACCTTGTGCTACGGCGCCTACATGGCCGAGATCTTCCGCGCCGGGATCGAGGGCGTGCCCCGGGGCCAGCGCGAGGCGGCGATGGCGCTCGGCCTGCGCGAACGCCTGGTGATGCGCAAGGTGATCCTGCCGCAGGCGTTCCGAATCGTCGTGCCGCCGATCGGCAACCAGTTCATCGCGATGCTGAAGGACAGCTCGCTGGTCTCGGTGATGGGCGTGTGGGAACTGATGTTCGTCGCCCGCACCCAGGGCCGGTCGGAGTTCCGGCACCTGGAGATGCTGATCACGGCGGCGCTGATCTACTGGGCCCTGTCGATGGTGTTCGAGCTGATCCAGTCCCGGATCGAAGCCCGGTTCCGGGTCGCCCAAAGATAAGGCCCGCCTACTTGCCTTCGGCCGCGCGCAGGATCGCCTCGACGACCTGCCGGCGCTGCTCCCCGTCGAAGGGGCTCGTGCCCAGGATCTCCTGGAGCAGCAGGCCCTCCATCGCAAGCCACAGGACGACCGCGACGTCCGGCGCCTCGCTCTCCTGCGCTATCGCCGCGACGGCGCGCTCGCTCGCGCACCGCGCCGGCTCCAGAAGCTGCGGGTTCTCGGCCATCGCCGCGAGCATGCTGTGCGCGGCCTTGCAGTTCATCGGCGCGCGCTCGAGCTGCGCGGCCAGGACCGCGCGCAGCGTCCGGTTCGGCCCCTCGGGCAGCCGTTCCATCGCCTCGCGCTCGCGCTCCTCCTGGCGGTCGACGAAGCGCTGGACCATCGCCTGGAGCAGTGACTCCTTGCTCGGAAAGTTGTAGAGAAGACCCCCCTTGCTGACCCCCGCACGAGCGGCGACGGCGTCGAGCGTCAGGTGCCGCGCCCCGATCTCCGCCACCAGCTCCGCCGCGGCGTCCAGCACCTGGGCTCTTGAGCTCGGCCGTCCGGCCATTCCTTTACCTCCGGTAAACGTCATCGTCCTTCGCCGGATTGATGCAGTGCAGCAGCTTGAAACTGTACCGTCCAGACGGTATGTAATTGGGCCTGAGCAGCCCGTCTGCCAAGCGGTGTCGACTCCGCTTTTCCGGGACTGCGCTCCGATAAGGTCCTCATCATGCTCAAGCGCATTGCGATCGTGTTCGTCACCCTGGTCCTGCTCGTGGTCCTGGCCGGGGGGCTGGTCGGCTTCAACCTGTTCCGCGACGCCAAGATCGCGGAGTTCTTCGCCAACATGCCGGCCAAGACCGTCACGATCTCCGCGACCGAGGTGGAGCCGCGCTCCTGGCGCCCGGGCATCGAGGCGATCGGCACGGCCAAGGCGCAGCAGGGCGTCGACATCGCGGTCGAGACCAGCGGCGTGGTCGAGGAGATCGGGTTCGAGGCGAACGAGCGGGTCGAGTCGGGCAAGGTGCTGCTGCGCCTGGACGATTCGGTCGACCGCGCGCAGCTCGGCGCCGCGAAGGCCGAGCTCGACCTCGCGAACACCCAGCTCGCCCGCCAGCAGGAGCTGCGCCAGCGCGGCGTCGCGACGCAGGCCGCCTATGACGAGGCGGTCGCCAAGGTCGCGACCGCGCGCTCGGCGCTGGCGCGGCTGGAGGCGCTGATCGCCCAGAAGACCATGTCGGCGCCGTTCGCCGGCGTGATCGGCATCCCGCGCGTCGACGTCGGCGGCTACGTCCAGCCGGGCACGACGGTGGCCACGCTGCAGGACCTCGACCGCATGAACGTCGACTTCACGGTCCCCGAGCAGGTCGCCGGCCGGCTGAGCCTCGGCCAGACCGTCGCCTTCGGGACCCGGGTCGGGCAGTTCGCCCTGGAAGGCCGCATCGTCGGCATCGACCCCAAGGTCGACCCGCAGACCCGCCTCGTCTCGGTGCGGGCCTCGGTCGACAACACCCAGGGCGACCTGCGCCCCGGCCAGTTCGTCCACGCCCGCGTCGACCTTCCGCAGGAGGACGGCGTCGTCGTCCTGCCGCAGACCGCGGTCGTCCCCAGCCTGTACGGCGACTACGTCTACCTGGTCGAGGCCGAAGCACCCGCCGCCCAGGCCGACACGGATGCCGCCGCGCCGCAGACTACCGAAGAGGCACCGCCGGCCCTGCGCGTGCGCCAGGCCTTCGTGACGACCGGGCGGCGCGACGGCGCGCTGGTCGAGATCGTCGAGGGCGTGGAGCCCGGGCAGACCGTCGTGACGTCGGGCCAGAACAAGCTGCAGGGCGGCATGCTGGTGAAGATCGACAACACCGTCGATCCCGTCCGCGTCGCCGAGACCCGTTGAGGAGACCGCAGCCGTGAACTTCTCCGAGATATTCATCCGGCGGCCGGTCCTGTCGACCGTGCTCAGCCTGCTGATCCTGCTGCTGGGTCTCCAGGGCATCCTCGACCTGCCGGTGCGCCAGTACCCGGAAGTGGACGAGACGGTCATCACGATCCAGACCGCCTATCCCGGCGCCGACCCCGAGCTGGTCCAGGGCTTCATCACGACGCCGGTCGCCAAGGCCGCCGCGACCGCGGAGGGCGTGGACTACGTCACCTCGGAAAGCATGCAGGGCCTGAGCAAGGTGTCGGTGTACATGCGCCTGAACACCGACCCCGACATCGCGCTGACCGAGGTCATCTCGAAGACGCAGCAGGTCCGCCAGCAGCTTCCCGAGGACGCGGAGGACCCGATCGTGCTGAAGGGCACGGGTCAGACCTTCGCGCTGATGTACCTCGCCTTCACCAACGAGCAGATGTCTCCGATGCAGATCACGGAGTATCTGACGCGGGTGATCCAGCCGCGCCTCTCGACGATCGACGGCGTCGGCGACGCCGAGATCCTGGGCGCCCAGACCTTCGCGATGCGCGTCTGGCTGGACCCGATCCTGCTGGCCTCGCGCGGCATCACCGCGTCCGAGGTCGTGACCGCGCTCCAGTCCAGCAACTTCCTCGCCGCCCCGGGCCAGACGGAGAACCAGCTCGTCGCCTACGCGGTGAAGGCGTCGACCACGCTCCAGACGCCCGAGGGCTTCGGCGAGATCCCGCTGCGCAGCGGCCCCGACGGCATCGTGCGCCTGCGCGACGTCGCACGCGTCGAGCTCGGCCCCAAGAGCGACGACGTGAAGGTCTCGTTCGCGGGGCTGCAGGGCACCTTCATCGGCATCCACACGACCCCGTCGGCGAACCCGCTCGACACCGCGGCCGCGGTCACGGCCGCGCTGCCGGACATCCGCGCCTCGCTGCCCAAGGGCATGGACGCGTCGATCGTCTACGACGCCTCCTCCTTCATCCAGGCGTCGATCTACGAGGTGTTCAAGACCATCGCCGAGGCGGTCGCCATCGTCGTGCTGGTGATCCTGCTGTTCCTGGGCTCGTTCCGCTCGGTCGTGATCCCGATCGTGACCATCCCGCTGTCGCTGGTCGGGGTGTGCTTCTTCCTGTACCTGCTGGGCTACTCGCTGAACACGCTGACCCTGCTGGCGATGGTGCTCGCGATCGGGCTGGTCGTGGACGACGCCATCGTCGTGGTCGAGAACATCCACCGCCACATCGAGGACGGGCAGAAACCGCTCGACGCCGCGATACGCGGCATGCGCGAGATCTTCGGCCCGGTCGTGGCGATGACCGTGACGCTGGCGGCCGTCTACGCGCCGATCGGCTTCACCCAGGGCCTGACCGGGGCGCTGTTCCGGGAGTTCGCGTTCACGCTGGCGGGTGCCGTGGTCCTGTCGGGCCTCGTCGCGGTGACGCTGTCGCCGATGATGTCGGGGCGCCTGCTGCGCCAGCACGGCAGCGGCGGCGGCGGCCGCTTCGCCCGCTTCGTCGACCGGATCTTCGAGCGCCTGAGCGGCTGGTACGCCCGCCGCCTGTCCGGCTCGCTGAACTACCGGCCGCTCGTGCTTCTGATCGTCGTGGTGCTGATGGGCACGACCGCGTTCCTGTTCATGAAGACCTCGTCCGAGCTGGCGCCCGAGGAGGACCAGGGCGTGCTGTTCGCGATCGTGAGCGCGCCGAAATACGCGACCTCGGACTACACGAAGCTGTTCGTGGAGCAGATCGAGGACGCGACCGCCGGCATCCCCGAGGTCGAAACGGCGTTCTCGATCACGGGCTTCGGCGAGAACAGCTCGGCGATCGCGATCTGGAAGCTGAAGGACTGGCACGACCGCGAGCGCACCCAGAAGGAGATCCAGCAGGACATCCAGGCCGGCGTCGACGGCGCTGCCGGCGTCGAGGGCTTCGTCTTCTCGCCCCCGTCCCTTCCGGGCTCGGGCGGCGGGCTGCCGATCCAGCTCGTCCTGCGCTCGACCGGCGAGCCGGAGCGGATCCTGGAGGTCGCCGAGGAGGTCCGCCGCAAGGCCCAGGAGAGCGGGCGCTTCATCGTCGTCCAGAACTCGCTGTCGTTCGAGACGCCGGAGGCGCGCTTCACGATCGACCGCGACCGCGCGGCCACCCTCGGCGTTTCCGTGCGCGAGATCGGCACGGCGCTCAACGTCCTGCTGGGCAACGCCTCGGTCACGAAGTTCGACCGCGACAACCGCAGCTACGACGTGGTCCCGCAGGTCGACCAGGCCGACCGGCTGACGCCGGAGAGCCTGGACCGTTTCTACGTGCGCAGCGCCGGCGGCGAGATGGTCCCGCTGTCGGCGGTCCTCACCTTCGAGACGGGTGCGGCCGCGACCAAGATCCTGCAGTTCAACCAGCTCAACTCCGCGACCCTGTCGGCATTGCCCCTGCCGACGGTGACCACCGACGAGGGCCTGGCGGTGCTGGAGAACCTCGCCCGGGCCGAGATGCCGGACGGCTTCTTCATCGACTACGCCGGCCAGTCGCGCCTGGCGGTGCAGGAGGGCAACTCGCTGATGCTGGCCTTCGGGCTGGCGGTGATCGTGATCTACCTGGTGCTGGCGGCCCAGTTCGAGAGCTTCCGCGACCCGTTCATCATCATGATGTCGGTGCCCCTCTCGATCTTCGGCGCGCTGATCCCGCTCAACCTCGGGCTCGCGACGCTGAACATCTACACCCAGGTCGGCCTGCTGACCCTGGTCGGGCTGATCACGAAGCACGGCATCCTGATGGTGGAGTTCGCGAACGCGCTGCGCGAGCAGGGCTACACCAGGCGCGGCGCGATCGAGGAAGCGGCCCGGGTGCGCCTGCGGCCGATCCTGATGACGACCGCGGCGATGGTCCTGGGCGTCTCCCCGCTGCTGAGCGCGGCCGGCGCCGGTGCTGCGGCGCGGTTCTCGATCGGGCTGGTGATCGCGTCCGGCATGTCGATCGGCACGCTGTTCACGCTGTTCGTCGTGCCGATGTTCTACACCCTGATCTCGCGCCGCGACGACCCCCCGGCCGAAGGCGCGCAGGAGGCCCCCCGCCCGATGCACGCCAAGGCCGCCTGACCGAAAACCCTCTCTCCCGCACGACGGGAGAGGGCCCCATGAAAATCCCCTCTCCCGTGCAACGGGAGAGGGAGGGGCCCGGCCAACGGCCGGGAGGGTGAGGGCCGGCACCCCCACCTACCACTCCCCCATCCCCTTCCCCCCAGGCCCTCGCTTTCCCGCCCTTCCCGCCCGTCCGGGCACGCCCTCGCCCCGTCTCGCGAGCCTGCCACAAACGCTTGACAGCCCGCGGCCATCCGCCTAAATACGGGCTCCGCTCGCCGGCTGGTCCGGCGGGCCGGCACCACGGAATGGGCGCGTAGCTCAGCGGGAGAGCATCGCCTTCACACGGCGGGGGTCGTAGGTTCAATCCCTACCGCGCCCACCATTCCGAGCTTCAGGAAAAACGACCGGTTAGCTACAGGGTACAAGTGCCCAGAAGCCCCATCTGGATCGTGCTGTCACACTGGCCTCACAGTGACAGACGAACGGAGTGGCTAACTTCCGCAAGCGGGGGACTTCCTGCCAAGTGAAGGTGCGCTGGGAGTCGAGATCGGCTCCGTTCGTCCCCACCAACTGCTCCAGCGTGCTTGCACGTTCGTATCCGACCTTAATGCCCCGCCTCTGTCTCGATAGAATCAAGGCGGTTGTGTCATCCGCCCCAGAACCTGCAACTTCATTTGTGAGACGCACTCAGCAGCGGCTCGGGATGCCTCAATAGGGCAAGGCCCAAGGAGACGCGGCTGCTCCCATACAGCGTCAGGGTCTGAGCTTTGCGAATGTTTGCCCTTGCCATATTTTCACGCATCAGGCAAACACGAAAGTTCATGGTGAGAGTGGATGGCATGCGGCACGCTAACGTACTTATAACAGATGTCGACAATACTCTATTTGACTGGGTAAAGATTTGGCACTCTTCATTCTCCGCAATGCTAGATGAATTGGTTTTGAAAAGCGGTATCAGTAAAGCCGACCTGATTTCTGAGATAAAGCTAATCCACCAACGGCACGGAACATCAGAGTATGCGTTCTTGATAGAAGAAATACCGAGCCTGAAGAGAGAACTTAGCGGCGAAGAAATTTTGGAAAAATATGATAGCGCAATTTACATGTACAGGAAGTTGAGGAAGGCGAATCTAAAGTTATATCCCGGTGTTCTTGAGACCTTAACGTTCGTTAAGGCGCGCGGGACGCGAATAATCGCGTTCACCGAATCGATGGCCTATTATACATCTTACAGGCTGAAGAAGCTGGGGCTGGATGGCATAATAGACGTTCTATACTCTCCGGAAGATCATGACCTACCGGAAAACATTTCATCCAAGCAGAAGCTGAGTTTATCAAGTAATGCATCTCAACTTGAAAAGACCAAGCACCTTTATACGCCGAGAGATGCTAGAAAGCCGGATTCAGAAATACTGAAGAAGATAATTTGCGACGCGGGGTCTGACCCTGAGTCAGCGGTATACGTTGGCGATAGCTTAATGAAAGATGTCGTGATGGCTCAACAAGCGCGAGCTATCGATGTTTATGCTGAGTATGGCACAGCCCATGAGAGGCAAGAATACGAGCTTCTACGGAAGGTGACTCATTGGACCGAGCAGGACGTGGAGCGCGAGAAGACGCTTAGGAGAGAAAGCGTTGAACCGAGCTTTGTTCTACGTTCCGCGTTTTCTGAGCTTCTCGAATTTTTTGAATTTCACCCTTTGGAGGGATAGATGTGCCCACCAAAAACCCAGCTTGAGCTACAGGTTGAAGTCTGGAAGAAAATCATCGACGTTCAGCAACATTTCAATGAAATTGAAATGAAGATTAGGGGGTTGGCCATAACAGTTGTCGGAGCCATCTTTGGCGCTATTGGCTTCGTCATAAAGGAGAAGGTGACTATAAGTCTTCACGGCAGCAGTTTTCCGGTTGATATAGCTCTTTTATTTGTCGCTATATTCTCGATTTTGGGGTTCTGGTTTATGGACCGCCACTGGTATCACCGCCTGCTAATTGGCGCCGTCAAGCAAGCTGCTGAATTAGAAGCTCGCCTTGAAGGGCAAATTCCAGGTATTTCTCTGGGCAGCAAGATTAGCAAAGAAAGCGCAATTATATATTTTGGGAAGAAAATTAGGTCGTCGGATAAAATTTCTCTTTTTTATGGCGGGATGCTGGCTCTTGCGCTCAGCATCACTATGTACAGAGTTCACGCGGGACTAGGGATTATA
>NZ_DASYHS010000106.1:0-19043 GCF_035998295.1 Arenibaculum sp.
TCGCGAGGTGGTGCCGGAGATGGACGGCCCGCAGCGCGCCTTCGGTCGCCGCGATGGCGGCGGTGGCCCGGTCGAGCGCCGCGGCGTCGATCGTCCTCGTCGCGAACAGGCGGTCGAGTTCCGCCTCCTGCCCGATCAGGCGCTCGCCCAGGGCGACGGCCTGCGCCTTCATCGCGTTGAACAGGCTTTCGGTCCGCGCGCGCTGGAACGGGTCGAGGCCGAGCGCGTCGGCGTGTTCGAGGACGTGCAGGGGGCCGGGATAGCCGTTCAGTTCGGCCGCGAGCGCGTAACCCATGCCGCGCCCGGCCCGCAGGTCCGCGACCTGCCGGTCCGACAGCGCCTTGATCGGGCGCGTCTCCAGGCCCGCATAGGGCGCGGCCGGGCCCGAGGCGGCCCCATGGCCGTGCGCGCCGTGCGGATGCCCGCCCTCCGCCCGCGCGGGGGCGGCGGGCGGGAGCGACATCAGTCCAACGAAGGCCGTCACCATCAAGAAGCGCATCGCGTCCTCCAATCTTCCGGCAATCCGCCGATGGGCCTTCTTGCCATGCGGGGAGAAGGCCCGGCATGATCGCAATCATGTCGGCGGGCTTCGAGGACATCTGGCGGGAGGGCGCGCGCGAGCGGCGTCTGCGGGACGGCGAGGTCCTGTTCCGCGCCGGCGATCCGGTCCGTTTCCTCCATCGCGTCCGGAACGGGATGATGCGGCTCGTCCGGCCGCTGCCGCACGGCGCCGAGCTGGTCCTGCAGCGGGCGCGGGCGGGCGACGTGCTGGCAGAGGCTTCGGTGTTCGCGTCGGACTACCACTGCGACGCCGTGGCGGCGATGCCCACCCGCCTCGAGGTCGTCCCGGCCCGCCGCGTGATCGACGCGATCGGCCGCGATCCCGGATCGGCCCGCGCCTTCGCCCGGTACCTGGCGCTGGAGGTTCAGGCCGCGCGTGCGCGCGCCGAGATCCTGTCCCTGAGGACGGTGGGCGAGCGCCTGGACGCCTGGCTCGCCCTGAACGCAGGCGCGCTGCCGCCGAAGGGACGGTGGCGGGAGGTCGCCGGCGAGATCGGGGTGACGCCGGAGGCGCTGTATCGCGAACTGGCGCGCCGCCGCCAGTCAGACACGCAACCCGTCACATAGCGCGTCCGACACCATCGTCCGCGTCAGGCGGTCGTCCTCGGCGACCAGTACGGTATCCTTGCCCAACCACGGTCCCGCGGTTGAACCCAGGAGACGATCCTCACCCAATCGGTAAGGCCGGCCGGCGCCCGGGGGGCAAGCGGCCCGTGACGGTTCCTGTGTTAGTTATTGAGAATGATTATCATTTGCTCTATGCTCCCGTCACTGTCCTGGGGGAGGGAAGGGCGATGGATTTCCATGGCGAGAACGACGACGGCCCGCTGCCGACCCGCGTCGACCGGCTCGACCCGGCCGAGCGGCTGCTGGTCCTGGCGCTGCGCCGCTGGATCGTGGGATGGGTCTCGGGCGACCTGCGCCAGTGGGAGCGGGTATGGGACGACTTCTCCCGCGCGCTCGGCACGACCACCGGACGCGAGGCGCTGACCGCCTTCTCGGGCCTGCTGTCGACCCTGCGCGGCGGGGCGCGGCGCGCGATCCGCCACCACCAGCCCTGCTGCCCGATGCTGCACGCCGACGAGGTGGCGCTGGTGTCGGTGGTCGCCTCCGCCCAGCACGGCGGCGGCGATGCCGCCGCGCGCCGGGCGTGCTGGCTCGTCCGTAGCGGCGCCTGCGCGCCGCTCGCCGCCCATGCGGCCGAACTGGGCGCCCGGCTCGCCGCCGCGGGCCTGGTCCTGCCCGACCGCACCCTGCCGCCGGTGCCGGGAGGCGTCGCGGGGGCCGCCGCGGGGGCCGTCGTGGAGGCCGTCGTGGAGGTCGCCGGCGGGGCCGGGCGTCAGGCGGCCATGAAGGGCGGGGCGGGGCGGCGGGTGTAGCGGGCGAAGCGGGACTTCTCCGCGCGGTAGAAGGCCTGGTAGGCCGCGACCGGGTCGCCCGCCCGCCGGTACGCTTCGGGCATGCACAGCGGCAGCGGCGTCGGCCCATGCGTGCCGAACGCGGTGCCCCAGTCGACCGCGGTCAGCAGCACCGGCAGCAGGGCGGCGCTGCGGTGGCTGCGGCCGAAGCGCCGGCGGTTCTCGCGGCCGAGCTCGCGCGCCAGGCTCCAGGTCCAGGCGAAGTTCGCGGCACTCGACCGGACCCAGACCGTCATCGGGTGGTTCGCGTAGGCCGGCTTGTAGCCGACCGGGTATCCGGCCAGCGCCAGCCCGGTGCTCATCATCTGCGCCGCCTCGACCAGCATCTTGCCGACATGCTTGTCGCAGTGCATGCGCGCGGCCGCGACAGGGTTGGTGTCCAGGAAGAAGATGTTCATGGCCAAGCGAAATCGTCCGCGCGGCCCGCACGTCAAGGGGTGCCCGTGACGAGGCGCCGTCCCGGCTGTTCAGTGGGTTCGGCGGCAACGGCGGACGGGCTCCTTCATGCATACCCAGAGCGGCATCGACGGCTGCGGGCCCCTGCCTTGGGGAACCCATTTCTGCCAGTTCTACGAGACCGACGAGGACCTGTCCGAGGTCCTCGTCGGTTATTTCAGGGCCGGGATCGAGGCGAACGAGGCCTGCCTGTGGGTCGTCCCCGACTCGCTTTCGCCCCGCGACGCCGAGGCGGCGCTGCGCCGGGCCGTCCCCGATCTCGACCGCAGGATCGCCTCCGGCCAGGTCGAGATCGTCGAGCGCCGCGACTGGCTCGTCCCGCGGGGCGGGTCGTCGGCCTCGGTCCTGGAGCGGTGGCGCGACCGCGAGCGGCGCGCGCTGGCCGCCGGCCGCCCGGGCCTCAGGCTGGCCGGGCCCTCCCCGTCCCCCGACCGGGCCGGGCGGACGGATTTCCGGGTCCACGAGGCCGCGGCCTCGCAGTGCTGCCGCGGGCGCCGGATCGTCGCGCTGTGCAGCTACCGCATGGCCCAGTGCGGCGCGTCCGGCGTCCTGGACGCCGTCGCGCATCATGCCTTCGCGCTCGCGCGGTATGCCGGCACGCGGACGATGCTGGAGCGCGCCGACCACCGGCAGACCCGGGCGGAGCTGCACCGCATCAACGACGAGCTGGACGCGCGGGTGCGCGAACGGACCCGCCACCTCCTCGACGTGCTTGCGGACAAGGACGCGCTGCTGCGCGAGATCCATCACCGCGTGCGCAACAACCTCCAGGTCGTGATCAGCCTGCTGCGCGCGCGCCAGCACCGGGCGCCGAACCCCGAGGCCCGCGCGGCGCTGGAGGATTCGATCGGCCGGGTCCACGCGATCGCCCTGGTGGAGGACGAGGTCTACGGCGACCCGTCGGCCGCGGAGGTCGACATGGCCGGCTACCTGGCGCGGCTATGCGCGCATCTGGGCGAGATCCACGGCGACGAAGGACGGGTGACGGTCCGGGTCGAGGTCGAGCCGGTCACCCTCGACCTCGACCGCGCGGTGCCGATCGGGCTGGTCGTGCACGAGCTGGTCGGCAACGCCTTCCGGCACGCGTTCCCGGAAGGCCGGTCCGGGCGGATCGTGATCGCGCTCGGCCCGGTCTCGGAAGACCGGGCCGAGCTCGTGGTCAGCGACGACGGCGTCGGCACGCCGGAGGCCCTGGCCGGCCTGCCCGCGGGCGCCGGGCTGAGCGTCGCGGCCCATGTCGCCGGGCAGTTCGGCGGCACCCTGGCCGTCGACCGGGACCGGCCGGGCGGCACGACGTGCCGCCTGCGCTTCGCGCTGCGGCCCGCCGATCAGTCCGCGCCGTAGACGGCGTCGCGGATCGCGTTCGGAAACGGCCCGACCATGCCGGCCAACCCGGTGTTGGTGAGGGCGGCGACGCTCAGCCGGTTCGCCGGGTCGACGAACCAGGAATGGCCGTAGGCGCCGCCCCAGGCCCAGGTTCCGGCCGCCTGCGGCGTGCCGGAGGGGCCCGGGTCCTTCAGCACCGCGGCGCCGAGCCCGAAGCCCCAGCCCGGGTCCGCCACGGTGACCGTCAGGTCGCCGACGGCATTGGTCGTCAGCGCCCGCACGCCGTCGGCCGACAGCACCGGTGCCCCGCCGGTGCGCAGCGCCTCCAGGAAGCGCAGGAAGTCCGCGGCCGTCCCGGCCATGCCGGCGCCGCCGGACGGGAACGATGCCGGGTCGAACGCCCGGGCGGGCGTGAACAGGACCGTCCCTTCCCCGAACGGCACCGCATGGGTTCCCTCCATGCGCACGGGGCGCGGCGTCCCGTCCCCGTACGCCGCGGCGAGCCGGGCCGGGTCGGCGACCGCGAAGCCGGTATCGCCCATGCCCAGCGGCCGGGTGACGAGCCTGTCCACGAGGTCGGGCAGCGCGGCGCCTCCGGCCTTCTCCAGCACCGCGCCGAGCACGTCGGTCGCGACCGAGTATCCCCATGCCGTGCCCGGCTCGCAGGACAGCGGTACCGAGGCGATCCGGCGCAGGTTCTCGTCCAGCGCGAGGCCGGGCCGGTCCATCCCGTCCGAGACGCCGGCCCGGCGGTAGGGGCCGTCGGGCCCCTCGAAGAAGCCGTAGGACAGGCCGGCGGTGTGGCTCATGAGTTGGCGCACGGTGATGACCGGTTCCCGGCCGTCCGCCAGCCGCGGCCGGAAATCCGGCAGGTGGCGCGTCACCGGGTCGTCGAGCCGCAGGGCGCCGCGCTCGACCAGGGCCAGGGCGGCGGCGGAGACGATCGGCTTGGTCAGCGAGGCGAAGCGGAACACCGCGTCCTCGCGCATCGGCGTGCCGGCCTCGCGGTCGGCCAGCCCGGCGGCGCGGCGGTAGACGACCTCGCCGTCCCGGGCGACCAGGACGACCGCGCCGACGATCCGCTCTTCTTCGAGCGCGCGCGAGATCACGGCGTCGAGGCGGGCCGCCGTCGCGTCCGCCGTGGCGGCGCCGGCCGCCATTGCGTCCACGGTGGCGGCGCCGGCCGCCTTCGCGTCTGTGGTGGCGGGATGGTCCATGGGGTCCTCCATTATCATAGCGATCACTATGAAACGTGGATTTGACGCCGGCGGTCAAGTGTTGTTTAGTGATCGCTATGGAAAAAACAGGACACTCCCGCCGGGCGCGGGGCCGCCCGCCCGGCTTCGACCGGGCGGCGGCGTTGGAGCGGGCGCTGGCGCTGTTCTGGGAGCGGGGCTACGAGGGCACCTCGGTCGCCGAGCTGGTCGAGGCCATGGGCATCACCCCGCCGAGCCTCTACGGCGCCTTCGGCTCGAAGGAGGGGCTGTACCGCGAGGCGCTGGCCCTCTACGGCGAGGGGCCGGGCCGCTTCGGCCCGCGGGCGCTGGCCGAGGAGCCGACGGCGCGCGCAGCGGTGGCGCGCCTGCTGCGCGAGGCGGCGGAGGTCTTCACCGACCGCTCGCGCCCCGGCGGCTGCATGATCTCGACGGCCGTGCTGTCCTGCGCGCCCGAGCACCGCGCCGTCGCCGAAGCCGTCGCGGGGATGCGGGCGGCGGCGACGGACGCCCTGGCCGAGCGGATCGGGCGGGGCATCGCCGCCGGCGAGCTGCCCGAAGGCACGGACGCGCGGGCGCTGGCGCGCTTCTACGGCGCCGTGATCCAGGGCATGTCGGTGCAGGCGCGCGACGGCGCCGACCATGACGCCCTGGCGGCGATCGCGCGGACGGCGCTCGCCGCCTGGCCGTCCCCGCCGGGGCCGGAGTGACGGGCGCGGGGAGGCCGGGTCAGCGGCCTTCCCGGCGCCATGCCGCCATCAGCGCGCCGACCACCAGCAGCAGGACCAGCCCGGCCGGCACCAGCGGCGCTTCCGAGACGCCGGTGACGACGTAGTCGCCGTTCGCGCGCAGCCCGATCCAGTCGCGGCCGGCCTGGGTGCCGTCGGCGTCGGTGCGGCGCACCTCGATGCCGTCGCCGTCGCCGTGCTCGGCCAGCCACAAGATGCCGCCGCCGCTCGCCTCGGCGGCCGGGCGCATCGCCTCCTCGGTCGTGCGCAGGTCGGCGAACTCCGGCGGGTTGACCGCCCCGACCACCGCCAGCGCCATGCGTTCGCCGTCGGTGACCCGGTAGATCCCCGGCGTGTCCGCGACGACCACCGCGCTCGCCAGCCCGGTCGCGTCTTCCGTCAGCTCGAGCTCGCGTTCCGCCCCGTCGGGCCCGGTCAGCGTGACCGGCCGGTCGTCCGGCTCCAGCGAGCGGCGCTCGACCGTGATCCGGCTGCCGTCGACCCGCGTGCGCAGGTCGTTCTCCTCCAGCTCCGGTTCCTTCATCAGCCAGTGCGCGAGGCGGCGCAGCAGCTCGGCCTGCGGCCCGCCGCCCTCGTAGCCGCGCGACCACAGCCAGATCTGGTCGCTCATGATCTGGGCGACGCGGCCTTCGCCGACCCGGTCCAGGATCAGCAGCGGCCGGCCCTCGGCCCCTTCCATCACCACGGTGCCGCTGGTCGGCCGCGCCTCGATCTGGCGCAGCCAGCGGCCCCATTGCGGCGCGCCGTCCGCGCCGCCGTCGCCCGGCAGGCCGGCCGTGACGGGATGGCGGCGGCCGGTCTCGGTGACGCGGGGATGGAAGCCCTGCTCGATCACCTCGCCGGTCGGCTCGCCGGGCAGCACCTCGCCGAGCGGCGTGCGATAGAGGCTGAGCGGCGTCGCGAAGCTGGGGCCGCCCGCCTCCAGCAGCGCGCCGCCCTGGCGGACGAACTCCGCGATGTTGGCGAGGTAGAGCTGCGGCAGCACGCCCTGGCGCTGGTAGCGGTCGAAGATGATCAGGTCGAACTCGTCGATCTTCAACTCGAACAGCTCGCGGATCGGGAAGGCGATCAGCGACAGCTCCCGCGTCGGCGTGCCGTCCTGCTTCTCGGGCGGGCGCAGGATCGTGAAATGCACGAGGTCGACCCCCGGATCGACCTTCAGCAGGTTGCGCCAGGTCCGCTCGCCGGCATGCGGCTCGCCCGAGACCAGCAGCACGCGCAGCCGGTCGCGCACGCCGTTGACCACGACCGCCGCCCGGTTGTTGGCCAGCGTCAGCTCCTGCGAGGCCGCCTCGACCTCGAACTCCAGCACGTTCTGCCCGCCATGCTCGACCGGGAAGGCGAGCTGCTGGTCGGCCCCGACCCGCATGCGGTAGGCGCGCGCCTCGCCGCCGTCCTGGCGCACCGTCAGCATCGCCTCGCCGTCGCTCCCCTCCGGCAGGTCGTCGACCCTCAGCGTCACCGTGACCTCCCGGCCGACGATGCCGAAATTCGGCGCCTGGACGACCGTCAGCCGGCGGTCGGCCTCGTCGCGCTCGCCCGTCAGCAGGGTGTGGACCGGGCCCATCGTGTCCAGGCCGCGCGCGCCGGCCGGCAGGTCGTGGACCTGGCCATCGGTGACCAGCACCGCGCCCGCGAGCCGGCGGCGCGGCACGTCGGCGACGGCGCGCTCCAGCGCCTCGAACAGGCGGGTCTCGCCGAGCGCGCCGTCGTCGCCGCCCGCGCGCACGACCCGCAGCTCCAGGTCCGGCTGCTCCTCCAGCCGCCCGCGCAGCCGCGCCAGCGCCGCCTCGGTGCGCTCGCGGCGCCGGCCGACGTCCTGGCTCGGGCTGTCGTCGACGACGACGACCGCGACGTCTTTGATCGGGTCGCGCTCCTCGCGCACCAGCGACGGGTTCGCCAGCGCCAGCATCAGCGCCGTCAGCGCCAGCAGCCGCCACCCGGTGCCGCGCGCCCGGCGTAGCGCCGCCAGCAGCAGCACGGCGGCGGCGAGCGCGATCAGCGGGCCCAGCACCGCCCAGGGCACCAGCGGCGCGAAGGCGATCGAGGTTGCGGACGTCATTGGCCGAGCCGCTCCAGGATTGCCGGCACATGGACCTGGTCGGCCTTGTAGTTGCCGGTCAGTGCGTACATCACGACGTTCACGCCGAAACGGTAGGCCATCTCGCGCTGGCGCTCGCCGCCCGGCACCACCGCATTGAGCGGCTGGCCGTACTCGTTGGCCGCCCAGGCGCCGGCCCAGTCGTTGGAGCCGACGATCACCGAGGACACGCCGTCGTTGCTGCGCTGCTCCTGCGCCTCGGCCCAGACGTCGCCGCCGGCGTAGCGGCCGGGGAAGTCCTGCAGCAGGTAGAAGGACTTGGTCAGCACGTGGTCGGGCGGGATCGGGGCCAGCGGCGGGACGTCGAGCCCCTCGACCAGTTCGCGCAGGCGCTGGCCGCCCGGCCCGCCGCCGCCGAGGTCGCCCGCCGGGCCGAGCCGGCGGTCGCGGGTGTCGAACAGGATCGTGCCGCCGTTGCGCAGGTAGCCGTTCAGCCGCGCCGTCGCCTCGTCGGAAGGGCGGGGCTGGTCGGGCGACACCGCCCAGTACAGCAGCGGGAAGAACGCCAGCTCGTCCGTCTCCAGGTCGACGGCCATCGCCCCCGCCGTCTCGACCGCGGTGCGGCGGTTCAGGATCTGGCTCAGCCCCTCCAGCCCCGCATGCGTCTGCTCGTCCAGCGCCCGGTCGCCCGTGCGCACATAGGCGAGATAGGTGTCGGAGGCCGCGCGCAGCGCGAAGTCCTCGTCGGCGCGCGCTTGGCCGGGCATGCCGGCGGCGAGCACCGCCGCCAGAACGGCCGCCCCGGCCGCCGCCGCCCGCGCCCGGTGGGGCGCGGCGCCGGTCCTGCGCGTGCCGAGCAGCCCGCGCAGCAGCAGCGCCAGGACCACGTCCAGGATCGTCAGCGCCGCCGCGCCGGCGAGCAGCCACGGCTTCAGGTCGACCTCGTCGCGCCCGGCATAGGACGCGCGCGCGATCCCCGCCGGCAGCCCGCGCAGCATCTCGACCTCTCCCACCAGCGAGGACAGGTTGAGCGCGCGCCGCGCCTGCGCGGTGCCGTAGAAGCCCGGCGGATGGCGGGGGCCGACCGCCTCGGGCCCGAAGGCGTCGCGCGCCAGCGGCAGGCTGGTCGCCGGCGGCGGCACCAGCCGGCCGAGCCCGTCCAGCACCTCGACCGGCTCGTAGCTGGCTTGGCTCGCCGCCCCGGCGACGCCGGCGGACAGCGCCACCAGGCGCTGCATCATCTGCACGAACAGGCCGGAGAGCGGCAGGTTGGACCAGTCCGGGTTGGCGGTCGTGTGGACCAGGACGATGCGGCCCTCGCCCCGCGTCGCCGCCGTGACCAGCGGCGTGCCGTCGGCGAGCCGGGCCCAGGTCCGGTCGGCCAGGTCCAGCGTCGGCTCGGCCAGCACCTGGCGCGAGACCGTGACGTCGTCCGGCACCGCCAGCCCGGCGAACGGGCTCTCGGCCGCGAACGGGGCGAGCCGGGCCGGCTCGCTCCAGGACAGCGCCCCGCCGAGCGCGCGGTCGCCCAGCCTGAGCCGCGCCGGCACCAGCTCGTCGGCGCTCTGCGACAGGCGGGGGCCGGCGAAGCGGACCAGCAGGCCGCCCTGCTCGACCCAGTTGCCGACCGCCTCGGCCTCGCTCTCGGTCAGCGCGCCGATGTCGGCCATGACCATGACCGCGAGGTCGCGCTCCAGCAGCTCGGCGACCGAGCCGTAGCGCACCTCGCTGAACGGCGTCAGCGCGCGGTCCAGGTAGTAGAAGTCGCTCAGCAGCGGCTGGGCCGAGCCCTCCGCCCGGCCCGAGACGAGGCCGACCGGCCGGCGCCGCCAGCGCTCGTCCAGCAGCAGGGCGGCGCCGGCCGTGCTCTCGCCCTCGATCGCGATGCGGGTCACCTCGTTGCGCAGCTCCGTCGGCAGGTCGAGGCGCAGCTCGGCGCCGCGCGCGTCCCGGGGGAAGGAGACGGTCTCGCGCGCCAGCAGGCGGCCGTCCTCGGCCGTGGCACGCAGCGTCACCGGGGCGGCCGGCCCGTCCGCGGCCCGCAGGACGCGCACCGCCAGCTCCGTTCCCTCGCCGGCGGGCACGACCAGCCGGGCGAGCCGGTCGGGCGTCTCCGACAGCACCTCGGCGCTGCCGAACCGCTGCAGGCGTTCGGCCAGCGCCGCGTCGTCGGGGCCGGCGAGGCCGTCCGACAGCCACACCGCATGCGCGGAGCCGACATCGCCGACGCGCTCCAGCGCTGCCAGCGCCGCCTCGCGGTCGGCGGGCCAGGGCTGGGGCGCCAGCGTCTGGACGAAGCCGCGCGCGTCCGCCGGCCGCATCGGCCCCTCGACCTCGGGCGCGGTGCCGTCGGCGGCACGCGCGGTCGCCAGCACCATCACGGTGCGCCCGGCGCGCTCGGCGCGGTCGATCGTCTCCTCCAGCGCGCTCTGGCGCGCGGGCCAGTCGCGGCCGGCGGCCCAGCCGTTGTCGACGACGACCAGCACCGGGCCGCTGCCCGGCATGCCGGCCCGCGGGTTCAGCAGGGGATGGGCCAGCGCCAGGATCACCAGCGCGCCCAGCAGCAGGCGCAGGATCACCAGCCACAGCGGCGTGCGCGCGGGCGTCTCCTCGGGGGCGTGGAGGTCGCGCAGCAGCCGCAGCGCCGGGAAGCGGACGACCCGCGGGCTCGGCGGCGTGACCCGCAGCAGCCAGTAGAGCGCCGGCAGCACCACCAGGGCCGTGAGGACCCAGGGGGCCGCGAAGGCGAGCGATCCCAACGACAGCATGGCGTCACCCGGCGGCTTGGCGGGAGACGGCGGCGTGCAGGGCCAGCAGCGCCGTCTGGGGCGGTCGGTCGGTGCGGTGCGCGGAGAAGCTCCACCCGGCCGTGCGGGCCAGGGCGGACAGGCCGTCGCGCTGCGCCGCGAGGCGTTCGAGATAGGCGCCCCGGACGGCCTCGACCCGCGGCACCAGGACCGCCTCCTCTCCCTGGAGGCCGGCGAACTCGACGCGGCCGTCGAAGGGCAGCGTCTCCTCCGCCGGGTCGAGCACCTGGAGCAGGTGCCCCCGCACGCCCCGCGCGGTCAGGGCCGAGACGGTGCGCCGGATCTCGTCCAGCGGCGACAGCAGGTCGCCGACCAGCACCGTCTGGGCGTGGCGCGGCAGGGGCTTGGGCGCCGGCACGTCGGCCGCGTCCCCGACTTCCCCGGGCGGCCCCCCCGCCGGCCCCCCCGCCGACAGCGCGGCCGCGATGCGGTCGATCGTGAAGGTGTTGGCGCCGGGCGGGTGCTCCCCGTCCAGCAGCGCCACCCGCTCGCCGCCGCGCACCAGCAGCAGCGCCAGCGCCAGGGTCAGCAGCCGGGCGCGCTCGCCCTTGGTCGGCAGGGCGGGGGCCGAGCGGTAGTCCATGCTGGCCGTACGGTCGCACCACAGCCACACGCTCTGCGCCGCCTCCCATTCGGTCTCGCGCACGAAGACGCGCTGGCTCCTGGCGGACTGGCGCCAGTCGATCGTCGTCGTCGCGTCGCCGGGCTCGTAGCGGCGGAACTGCCAGAAGGTCTCGCCGGTGCCGACCCGGCGCCGGCCGTGGACGCCCTGGGCGACGGTCGCGGCGACGCGCTCGGCCGCGACGAGCAGCGGCGGCAGGCGCGCCGAGAGCGCCTCCGCGCGCTGGCGGGCCTGGAGCGCGTCGGCGGCGGCGGAGGGGGGCGTCCTGCTCACCGGGCGCGGTTCACAGCAGCGGGCGGCACAGGCGCGCGATCACGTCGTCCAGCGTGACGCCGTCGGCGCGCGCGCCGAAGTTCAGCGCCATGCGGTGCTTCAGCACCGGCTGGGCCAGGGCCAGCACGTCGTCCAGCGACGGGCTGAGCCGGCCGTCGAGCACGGCGCGCGCGCGCGCCGCCAGCATCAGCGCCTGGCTCGCGCGCGGGCCGGGGCCCCAGGCGACATGGGCGCGCACCTCGGGCAGGTCGGAGGTCTCCGGCCGTCCCGAGCGCACCAGGTCCAGCACGCCCTCGACCACCGTCTCGCCGACGGGGATGCGGCGCACCAGGCGCTGCGCGGCCTGGAGGTCCTCCGACGACATCACCGTGACCGCGGTCTCGCTGACGGCCCCGGTGGTCGCGATCAGCATCCGGCGCTCGGCGTCCAGGTCGGGATAGCCGACGTCGACCTGCATCAGGAAGCGGTCGAGCTGCGCTTCGGGCAGCGGGTAGGTCCCCTCCTGCTCGAGCGGGTTCTGCGTCGCCAGCACGTGGAAGGGCTGGGGCAGCGGGTGGTACTGGCCGGCCACCGACACGCGCTGCTCCTGCATCGCCTGGAGCAGCGCCGACTGGGTGCGGGGGCTGGCGCGGTTGATCTCGTCCGCCATCAGCAGCTGGCTGAACACCGGGCCGGGCAGGAAGCGGAAGGCGCGGCGGCCGTTCTCCGCCTCCTCCAGCACCTCCGAGCCCAGGATGTCGGCCGGCATCAGGTCGGGCGTGCACTGGATGCGCTTCTCGGCCAGGCCCAGCACCGTGCCGAGCGTCTCGACCAGGCGCGTCTTGGCGAGGCCGGGCACGCCGATCAGCAGCAGGTGCCCGCCCGCCAGCAGCGTGATCAGGCTGAGGTCGACCACGTCCTGCTGGCCGAAGATGACGCGGCCGATCCGGTCGCGCACCGTGCCGAGACGCGCGCCCAGCATCTCCACCTCCGCGAGGAGCTGCGCGGGATTCTCGGCGAAGGGGGCTTCTGTTGCAGTCACGATCGGCCCTCTGGGCTAGAATGACGGGCGGCGTTCAATCCGCCAGGCGAACGACCTATGTTAGCAGTGTGGCGAAAATGCGAACCGCCGCCCCGATCCTATCAGCAAACACGGGGCCGCGGGCAATGACCGCACGCAGGGTCGGACCACGAGGGGCGAGGGGGCGGAACATGGAGCGGGGCGCGTTTCCGACGGCCGAGGACGAGCGCTACGACATCCGCATCGCCCGGGACGGGACGTGGTACTATCACGGCTCGCCGATCGGGCGGATCGAGCTGGTGAAGCTGTTCTCGACCGTGCTCAGGCGCGACGAGGCCGGCGACTACTGGCTGATCACGCCGGCCGAGCGGGGGCGCATCGTCGTCGACGACGCGCCCTTCGTCGCGGTCGAGGTCGAGGCGGAGGGGAGCGGGCCGGACCGGCGCCTGACCTTCCGCACCAATCTCGACCACCGGGTGACGGCGGGGCCCGACCACCCGATCCGGGTCGAGACCGATGCTGACACCGGGGAGCCGAGACCCTACATCCTGGTGCGTGACCGTCTCGAGGCGCTGATCGTGCGGCCGGTCTTCTACGAGCTGGTCGAACGCGCGGAGGAGAGGCGCGGGGACGGGGGGCAGTCGAGGTTGGGCATATGGAGCATGGGAATCTTCTTCGACCTGGGGAGCATGTCCGCGCCGTGACGTCGGACCGTTCCGGCGCCCGCTTCCTGGAGCGCCTGCCCGAGCTGCTCTCGGCGGTGCCCCGGGGCCGCGTGCGCGGCGACCACGACCTCAACCCCGACATGGCGCCGTCGCGGCCGCTGAGGCCGGCGGCCGTGCTCGTCCCCCTGGTCGAGCGGCCGGCGGGGCCGACCCTGATCTTCACCCAGCGGACCGCGCATCTGGCCGCGCATGCCGGCCAGATCAGCTTTCCCGGCGGCGGGCTGGAGGAATGCGACGCCGACGAGGCGGCCTGCGCGCTGCGCGAGACGCGCGAGGAGATCGGCCTGGAGGACCGCCACGTCCGCGTCCTCGGCCGGCTCGACACCTACGTGACGCGCACGGGCTTCGAGGTGGCGCCGGTGGTCGGCCTCGTCCGCCCGCCCTTCGAGCTGGCCCCCGACCCGTTCGAGGTGGCGGAGGTGTTCGAGGTGCCGCTGTCGTTCTTCCTCGACCCGGCGAGCCGGCTCAGGCACAGCCGCACGGTCCAGGGGACGGAGCGCTTCTTCTACGCCTTCCCCTATGGCGAGCGCTACATCTGGGGCGCCACCGCCGGGATGCTGGTCAATCTCTGCGACGTCCTGAACGAGGCATGCTCAGAAGCTTCCTGATGGTGCTGCTGCCGCTGGCGGCACCGACCCTGATCTACCTGGCCTACGTGCTGACGGTCGAGCGGCGGCGCGCCCTGGCCGGGCCGGGGACCGCGCAGCCCTGGTGGGTCGCAGCACCCTGGGTGCGGCTGATCGGGGCGGGCGTGGCGCTGGCGGCGCTGGTGCTGGTCGGCATGGCGCTGGTCGGCGGCGGCGAGCCCGGCGGCGTCTACGTCCCGGCGCATGTCGTCGACGGCGAGGTGGTGCCCGGCGCCACCGTGCCGGTCCCCGAGGGGGTGCCGGAGTGACGGAACGCCTGCGTCTGGCCCTGCCGCCGGCCCTGTCCGCGGCCGCGGTCGGCCGGGTGCTGGACGCGCTGGCGCGCGGCGGGGCGGAGGTCCGCTTCGTCGGCGGCTGCGTGCGCGACGCGATCCTGGGCCGGCCCGTGCGCGACGTCGACCTCGCGACCGACGCGCTGCCGCAGGGGGTGATGGCGCTGCTGCGCGCGGCCGGCATCGGCGTGGTGCCGACCGGGGTGGCGCACGGCACGGTGACGGCCGTGGTGGACGGCACGCCGGTCGAGGTGACGACCCTGCGCCGCGACGTCGAGACCGACGGGCGGCGCGCGGTGGTCGACTTCACGGACGACTGGCGCGAGGACGCGGCGCGGCGCGACTTCACGATGAACGCGCTGTCGCTGTCGCCCGACGGCACGGTCCACGACTTCTTCGGCGGCATCGCGGACGCGCGCGCCGGCCGGGTGCTGTTCGTCGGCGACCCGGAGGCGCGCATCCGCGAGGACGTGCTGCGCATCCTGCGCTTCTTCCGCTTCCAGGCCCATTACGGCCGCGGCGCGCCCGACGCCGCGGCGCTGGCGGCGTGCCGGCGGCTCGCCCCGCTGCTGCCCCGCCTGTCGGGCGAGCGCGTGCGCGCCGAGCTGCTGCGCCTGCTGGAAGCGCCCGACCCGGCACCGGTCTGGCGCCTGATGGCGGACGAGGGCGTGCTCGCCCGTCTGCTGCCCGAGGCGGCCGACCTGGGCCGGCTCGACGCGCTGGCCGGCCTGGAGCGCGCGGGCGGGGCCGCGCCGGACCCGCTGCGCCGGCTGGCGGCACTGCTGCCCGGCTCGGCCGCCGCCGCGCTCGACGTCGCCGCGCGCCTGCGCCTGTCCAACCGGGAGCGCGACCGCCTCGTCCTGCTGGCCGAACCGCCGCTCGCCGTCGACCCGTCCTCGCCCGATCGCGGCAACCGCCGCGCGCTGCACCGGCTCGGCGCCGCGCATTTCGCCGACCTGGTCCTGCTGGAAGCGGCGGCGCGCCGCCTCGGCCGCGCCGCGATCGAGCCGGCCCTGGCCGCCGCGGCGGCATGGCGCCCGGTATCCTTCCCCCTCGCCGGCCGCGACCTGCAGGCCCGCGGCGTGCCCCCCGGCACCGGCATGGGTCGCCTCCTGAAGGAGCTGGAGGCCTGGTGGGAAGACCGCGACTACCGCCCCGACCGCGCCGCCTGCCTCGCCGAGCTGGAGCGGCGGCTCGGCCACGGGTGAGCCAGGGCTGCCAAGTTCCCTGCTGATAAAGGCCGTGATTCTCCGTGCCACCCGCGAGCACCGCGACGGCCCTCGATTCAACCGCGAATCGCCCAGCGCCTTATTAGGAGCAGCGGGCGCTTTTCGGCATCGGGGTCGAACGTTGCGGCGGAACGGCTGCCATCTCGCGGCCGAGGACCAGTTCGTAGACTTGGTGCGGAGTAGCCGCTACCCCCCTCGTACCTTGTCAGCGCCCAGCAAGTAGAAAAGAAGCAATTTTAGAAGAAATCTCAATCTTTGTTACAGAAATATAGGGAGTGATAGCGGGGGAATGATGTGCGTATTTCAAATTATACAAAACTCGTGCGTCCGTATGCGTATTCTTTTGAAATGTCTCTGAAGTTAACAAAGGAAAACACGTTTTGCGTTGACTAGCTTGGTAAAAAATAGTTAATGACAGAGTTGGATGCCGACCAATTCATCTAATTTGCATTTAAAAAGCAATAGTTCACACCACAGGAAAGTTTCTGCTAAGTTATCTAACGGAATTTATCCTAATTTTGATATGGGATACGATCCCAACAGCTATGTAAAAAGTCCGAAACATGCGCACGTATACTTTGCGTATACATCGCGACGGCAGATGGGCGCAAAATAAAATCTACAAAATATAGGTAAATCCCAACAGTATCAGGATGGAGGACAAAATGGAAATTCTGTTTATTAATGCTGGAGACACCTTCACTCACAAGGCCAGCGCAAACGCTGCTCTTTATCCAAACGTCGGGCTTTTAACTATTATGTCTGCTCTCAAGGAAAAACTTGAGATAAGTGGAATTTCGGCAGCTCTCGGCTATATTGACGGATGTGTGTATGGAAACGAAAAAATTAAAAGTATAATAAGTGAAAATCGTAACACCATTAAGATAGTATGCTTTAGTGTTCTTACGGCAAACTACGGGGCATCTGTGGAAATAGCAAAATTTTCTAAGGAATGTATTGGTGGCGTGACAACAATTTTCGGAAACGACCATTTTTCTGCTCTTTATAGAAATGTGATGTCAAAGCAGTCAGACATTGATTTCGGTTTTTACGGTAATGATGTTGTGATGGGTTTTGCAGAGTTCGCGTGTGATGTTATATGCAACAATGTAGGTGATTTGAGCTCATATCCCGGCCTTGTTTACCGACTCACCAATAATGATGTAGTCAGAAATGCCGAAAATCCTTCTGAATACAACGGTCTTCCTTTGGTTAAATATAGTCTTTGTGATGAAACTCTTCCTCACTCAGAATTGTACGTCGATGGACAGAGAAGAACGTACTATTTTATGAAAAATAGGAATCTAAGGAGTCAAATTATAGACATAGGTAGAGGGTGCATAAAATTTTCGGGAAAAAGAGTTAACAATATACCCGTTAACGCATGCGATTTCTGCGGAATAATTCCGGGAGTCAAATCTGTTCTATCTACGTCCTCGGATATAGCATGGAAAAGAATAAGGAACGCTTTTGAACATGGGTACAACTACTTTTATATTACGGCCGATGAGTTACCGCTAACGTTTTGGCCTCTCATAAAAAGTATGTCTCAGAACGTACCAAAATGGTTTGAGGAGCTATCGGCGGAACAGAAGCCAAAGATGTTCGGTTATGCGAGAGCGGAGGCGTTTGAACGTCAGCCAGAGAAAATCGACATTCTTGTTGGCGTTTTCGGCTTCGATCATTTCTTCGTCGGATTTGACGGGCTCTCTGATATCTCGCTAAGGCTGATGAATAAGCAATCTGTTGTAAAAAAGGAAAAAGAATATGGCTTAATGTCCGCGAATATAGATGCGTTAAATGCTATATCTAGTAGAGGTTGTTTAATAACCGCGGGAATCGTTGTTACGCATCTCGGTATAACGGAGAATATCATGCAAGAAAATTACCAAAATCTGGAGATCTTAGTTTCCGAAAATCATAAAACTTTTGCCGCGCTAGATTTCGGTCCTTTGTGTCCTATCCCTGGATCTCAATCATTCCGTTATCTTGTTGATCCAAATTTTGCGCAAGAAAAAGCGAAAAAATATGGACTGCGAGTTAACTACGAGTACTTGAATTTTACGAAAGAAAAATACGAAAATTGTGATTTATTCGATAACAATGAACTCATAGATGATTTTATGAAAGGGTGTTGCCCGGATATAAACCAGGAAATACTAGAACGCTATATGGAGAAGATTTCTGATCTTGCTCGACGACACGGAATTGTCGTAGGAGGCGGCGTATAAGGGAGTCCGAACGTTCTCCGAGCCGTTCGCTAGCATCTCTGGTACCCTGGTCATCAATCAAACATCGGAAGTAAGGGCTGCCCAACCCTCCCCCTTCTCGAGGTTCATGGCCTGGTTTTAGTGAGAGGCGAGATATCATCGTGCTGCCGTACCTGTCCAGTTGAGGTCCGATCCATGGATATTCCCCTTCTCTTCGCTGCTGCGTTCGCGGGCTTCATCTACGGCATAACACCGGGTCCTGGCGTCCTCGCCGTGCTCGGCATCGGCGCCGACCGCGGGCGCCGCTCAGCCACGGCGTTCCTCGCGGGGCATTTGGCCGGGGACGTGCTCTGGTCCACGCTGGCGCTCGTCTCGCTCGTCGGCGTCACCACGGTCGGCTCGCTCGTGTTCGACCTCCTCGGGGGTGTCAGCGGAATCTATCTCTTCTGGCTGGGCTGGCGGGCGGTGCGGGTGCAGCGGTCGGCTGCGGGCGACGCGATTACAGTAACCGCGCGTCGGCCATTTCTCCATGGCCTCGCCTTTGGCCTCACCAACCCCAAGGCTTATCCCGTCGCGGTCGCGACGCTGACCGCCCTGTTGTCGGCAAAAGCCGGCCTGCTCACCTGGGCCATGCTGCCGACGCTCGTCGGGGTCACCTGCATCGGTGGGATTTCCGCTTACCTAATTCTGATCGGACTCGTCGGAGCGGCGGCAGTGAGGCAAGCCTATCGCCGGCACGAAATCCTGATCACCCGCGCCAGCGGCGTCATGTTCATCGGCTTCGCCTGCCACGCCATCCTGCACGCGGTCCCCGGTCTGATGGCAGCGAGACGGGCCTGAGTGCCCGTTTCCGGGTGCCCGTTGGGTCCCAGCCTATTCGCCGCCCCAGGGCACAGTGGCCGAGCCCGACGGCCGGCTACTGGTGAAATCGGCCGGCCAACGTGCCGACCGGCGGCCGCGCAACCCCGGTCCCCTACGGCCAGCGCACCTCGGGCGGCAGGGACATCAGGATGGCCTCGACGTTGCCGCCGGTCTTCAGGCCGAAGGTCGTGCCGCGGTCGTAGAGCAGGTTGAACTCGACGTAGCGGCCGCGCTTGACCAGCAGGGCGTCGCGCTGCTCCGGCGTCCAGGGCCGGTCCATGTGCCGGCGCACGATGGCGGGATACGCCTCCAGGAAGGCGAGGCCGACGTCGCGGGTGAAGGCGAGGTCGGCCTCCCAGTCGCCGCTGTCGACGTGGTCGTAGAAGATCCCGCCGATCCCGCGCGGCTCGTTGCGGTGGGGCAGGAAGAAGTAGCGGTCGCACCACTCCTTGAAGCGCTGGTAGTAGCCGGGGTCGTGCGCGTCGCAGGCGCGCTTCAGCGCGCCGTGGAAGGCGGCCGCGTCGTCGGCGTCGGGGAAGGCCGGGGTCATGTCGGCCCCGCCGCCGAACCAGCCGATGCCGGTCACGATGTGGCGGGTGTTCATGTGCACCGCCGGCACCAGCGGCGAGCGC
>NZ_DASYHS010000202.1:0-4011 GCF_035998295.1 Arenibaculum sp.
TCGCCGCCTGGGAGCTCAGCCGCTGCTGGGCGTGCTGGGCCTGGTTGTGCGCGATCTCGTGCCCGACCACGGCGGCGAGCTGGGCCTCGTTCTCGGCGACCTGGAACATGCCCTCGTAGACGCCGATCTTGCCGCCCGGCAGGGCGAAGGCGTTGGCCTCCTCGCCCTCGAAGACGACGGCCTCCCAGGCGCCGGGGTCCTCGCCGGCGGCCCGCAGCAGCTTCGTCGTCACGTTGTCGAGTGCCCGGCGGTAGGTCGCATTGTCGGAAACCGGGGTCTGGGCCCGGATCTGCTCCCAGTTCTGCAGCCCCAGCTCGCGCGTCTGTTCCGGGGACACGAGATTGATCCCGAGGCCGGTCTGACCGTCCCCCGCGCAACCCGCGAGCAGCATGCCCCCGGCCATCAGGCCCAGGAAGGTCCGGCGGGCGCGGGAAGTCCCGCGAAGAGGGCGGCGAATTCGGCACATCGGCGGTTCTCCGGTGTCTCCAGGAGATCGGTGGGGAGAATCCCCGCTTCGAACAACGCCTCGGCGCGGACGGCGTTCCCCGCATGGGCGCCACAATGCTGCCACCCGCCGCGGGCAAGGTCTACCCCGACCGATCCCGTCGCCCGTGAGCTCCCCCCATGCGCCTCGCCCGAACCGTCATGCCGGCCGCGGTCGCCGCGGCCCTGCTCGCCGCGTCCCCGGTCGCCGCGTCCCCGGTCGCGGCAGGGTCGATCGAGATCGGCTTCGCGGTCTATGGCAGCGGCATCCGTCTCGCGAACGGCACGTTCGCGATCGAGCGGGGGGACGGCCGGTACGAGACGCGGATCGAGGCTCGCGGCACCCGCCTCGTCGACCTGCTGACCGGCTGGTCCTATGTCGCCGAGGCGGAGGGACGGCTGACCGCCGCCGGTCCCGCTCCGGAGAATTTCCGCGCCGAGCGCCGGCTGCGCCGCAAGCACGAGGTCCGGCGGATGCGCTGGGACGAGACCGGCGCGGTCGAGGTCGTCGACCTCCCGCCCCAGTCGGCCGAGGATGCGGCCGCCGTGCCGCCGGAGTTCCGGCCCGGGACCATCGATCCCCTGAGCGCCTTGCTCGCGGTGGCCGCGGCGCTGGGCCCGGACGGCTGCTCCGGCGACCTGCCGGTGTTCGACGGCCGGCGCCGCTACGACATCCTCGCGCGCGACGACGGGACCGACACCCTCGAGGCGAACCGGCAGGCCCGCTATTCCGGCCCCGCCGACCGCTGCGAGGTCACGCTGCGGCCGGTCGCGGGTTTCGAGGGCGACCGCGACGAGGGCGCCTTCTTCGAGTACGGCGCCGAGCGCACCGCGACGGTCTGGCACGCACCGGCAGGCCCGGACGGCGAGACGGTGCCGGTCCGCCTGCAGCTCGACGAACCGGGCAGCAGCTTCGTCCTCCACCTCGTATCCGCGACCACCGGGCCGGAGCCGGGGCCGGGGCCGGCGACGGCTCAGCGCGCGTCCAGCGACCGTATGTAGGCGACGAGGTCCTCGATCTCCCGCCGGCTCAGCTCCAGCGGCGGCATTCCGCCATGGGGATCGGTCAGGAACGCCGCGAGCTGGGACGCCGTCCGCTCCTGCGCCAGCATCTCGAAGGCCGGGGCCATGTCGGTGACGGCCGCCTGCGGGTCGATCGCGTGGCAATGCACGCACCAGGTCTCGGCGATGCGGCGCCCCGCCTCCGGTTCGCCCGCGGCCTCCTGGGCGAGTGCCGCGCGCGGGCCGGCCGACATCGTGAGCGCGAAGCCGAGCGCGGCGGCCGCGGCACGCAAGGTGACGCTCTGCATGTGGGTCATGGCTCCATCCTCTGGCGGCCGATCCATAAGCGGTTGAGAAAACGGGCCGTCAGGTCAGGTCCGGCGCGACCGCCCAAGCGGGCGAGCGCCTCCTGGTAGGGCCCGACGTAGCGCAGCCGCGCCGGCAGCAGCGGGTAGGCTCGGGCGGCCCGGGACAGCGCGCGCTCGGCGCGCGAGCGCTCGACGGGGCCATAGGGAAGGCCATAACCCCGGCGCAACCGTTCCGGCAGCAGATGCGCCGTGACCGCCAGGTACCACGACGGCGCGGCGAGCCGCGTCCCCGCCCCGGACAAGATCGCCTGGGCCAGCCGGCGCGCCTCCGGGCCGACCGTCAGCACCTCCGAGTCCCACATTCCCTCGTTGTAGGCGCGGAACGCCGGCCAATTCGGCGTCGATGCCGCCTCCGGTACGCCGAACAGGGCGCCGAAACGCCGGTTCTCGCGGTGGAACGCGTCCCGCTCCGGCTCCGACAGCGGTCCGATCACCCGTTCGTGGACGGTGACCGCCGTCTCGGCCAGGGTCGCGGCGACCCAGGCGAGCGCCGACGGGTCGTTGGCCCGGTAGGGGGTGCCGGCCGGGAACGGCCCGACCGCGGAGGGCATCACGCCCGTGACCGCGGCATGCCGGCGGTGAAGCCTCCGGGCCATGGAGAAAGCCTGGTCGAGGGTGCCGAAAACCATCGTGAAGACGATGTTGAAGGTGCCGTGGAAGCGCCCTATCGGGTCGCCCAGGGTGCGAGAATGCTCCGCGACGGCGGCCGCGACCCACGGATGGGCGAGCTGAAGCAGAAGGGCGCGCCCCGCCCCCAGGAAGGTCGCCGCCTCGCGGTCGATCCGCCACGTCATCGATCCGGGACCGAAGACGCCTGCGTCGCCGCCCGGAACGGCCGCGCGCAGCGCGTCCAGCTCGCGTTCCAGACCGTCGGCGGTCACGTCCCCCGGATGATGCGGCACCATCTCGTCCATCCCGGCCCTCCACAGCGCCGGGCGATGCACGCCCGGCCAATGGAAACGGCAGGGGCGGAGCTTGGTTCATGGCCCGCCGCCGGCCACATCCATTCAAAAAACGTGAACATATTGGAATCAGGACACCAAGGCATTAGAGTTGGCGGCAAGAAGCTCTCGCTTCGCTTGCTCCCGCGGGCGAGGTGAAGCGGATACGGGTCCGGCCCCAAACGGGGGAAGGACCCGGACACCGACAACGAATCGGGGAGGAGGAAGATGAATTTGGCTCGTTTCGCCGCGTTCGGCGTGGCGCTCGCCGGACTGGCGCTGGCCGGCCCGGCCGAGGCTCAGGACCGGTCCGGCTGGCCCCAGTCCCTGAAGGTCGGGACGGCCTCGCAGGGCGGCACCTATTTCATCTACGGCGCCGGCTGGGCCGGGCTGGTCCAGGAAATGCTCGGCGTCAACACGAGCACCGAGGCGACCGGCGGGCCGGTACAGAACATGGCGCTGGTCCACAACGGCGATCTCGACTTCGCGATGACCACCATGGGTCCCGCCTACGACGCCTGGACCGGGCAGAGCCCGCTCGCCCCGGGGGTCGAGATGAAGGACGTCCGCGCGACCTTCCCGATGTACCAGACCCCCTTCCACATCGTGACGCTGCAGAGCTCCGGCATCGACTCGGTCGAGGAACTGGCCGGCAAGAAGGTCGGCCTGGGCCCGCGCGGCGGCACGCCGGGCACCGTGTTCCCGAAGATCTTCGCGGATGTGGGGATCGAGATCGACCCGCAATACGGCGGCGCGTCCGATCTCGCGGGCCAGCTCCAGGACGGGCTGATCGACGCCTTCGCCTTCGCCGCGGGACTGCCGATCGCCGCCTTCTCGCAGGTCGAGGCGCAGGCCCCGGTCAACTTCTTCTCGTTCACCGACGAGCAGCTCCAGACGATCCTCGAGGCGAATCCGGCGCTCAGCGCCTACACGATCCCGGGCGACACCTATCGGAGCATGGGTGACGATCAGGAAACGGTCGCGATGTGGAACTTCGGCATCGTCCACAAGGACATGCCGGAAGACCTCGTCTACGAGGTGATGAAGACCGTCCTCGACAACCCCGACCGCATGGCCGCGATCCACAGCGCCGCCGCGGAGACCGTCCCCGAGGCCTACGACAAGAACAACTTCCTGTGGTTCCATCCCGGCGCCATCCGGTACTACCGGGAGAAGGGGCTGGAACTCGGCGAGAACGTGATCCCGCCGGAAGCCAA
>NZ_DASYHS010000252.1:0-5243 GCF_035998295.1 Arenibaculum sp.
AAAGCGCACGAAGGCGCGACTTCTCGCCAAGGGAGACCGGCGGCAACGACATGGGCTGGATTCTCCGAATCACCGACAGCCCACAGAATCACGACCAGCGCAATTCGTAAACCGCCGTTAACCCGAGTTCGCAGCCCTGGCGGTAGTTCCGACAGGGTTGCGGTTCCTGCCTCCGTCTGCGATCTTCGGCCGAGGACGACACGCGAGCACCACCGGACGGACGCCCCCCGGCCCATGGCCACAGCCGCCCAGACGACCCTCGAGACGACCGCCGCGCCGGGTGCCCCGGCGGCGGAGCCCGTGCTCCTCGGCGGCAAGACCGAGATCCTGCCGGGCTCGCCGATGGCCGGGCTGAACGCGGCCGGCGGCCCGGCCTTCGCGGCGCGCAGCCAGCGCGACCGCAAGGCGGAACTGTTCGCCGTCGTGTGCAACGGCGGGCTGCCGGCGCGCACGGACAGCCTGACGGCGCTGCGCAGCGCCGAGCATCCGAGCCTGATGCGCCTGCACGACTGGGGCATGGTCGACTGGACGCCGGAAGGCGTTCGCCGCTTCGTCCTCGTCTTCGAGCGGCCGGCCGGGCGCCGGGTCATGGGGTCGATCGGCGAGGGGCGCGAGCCGATGACCGAGGACCAGGTGACCCGCTTGGTCGTCGAGCCGCTGGCCGGCGCGCTGTCGGAGCTGCAGAGCCGGGCCATCGTCCACGGCGACATCCGCCCGACCAACCTGTTCCTGCGCGAGCAGGCGAGCGGCGTGATGATGCTGGGCGAATGCGTCTCCACGCTGCCCTCCTACGCCCAGGAGCCGGTGTTCCTGACCGTCGAGCGGGCGATGGCCCTGCCGGCCGGGCGCGGCGCGGGCACGACGGCGGACGACCTGTACGCGCTCGGCGTCACGATCCTGATGCTGCTGATGGGGCGCAACCCCGTGAAGCATCTCGACGACGAGGCGGTGCTCCAGGCCAAGATCGAGCGCGGCAGCTACCCGGCCCTGGTCGGCCAGCAACGCATCTCCCTCAACGTGATGGAGCCGCTGCGCGGACTGCTCGCCGACGACCCGAAGCAGCGCTGGACGCTGCAGGACCTGGAGCTGTGGATCTCCGGCCGCCGGCTCAGCCCCAAGCAGCCGCAGGTTCCGCGCAAGGGTGCCCGGCCGTTCGAGTTCCAGGGCCAGAACCTGCAGCACAGCCGCGCGCTCGCGCGCGCCTTCTCGCGCAGCCCGGTCGTTGCCGCCCAGGCGATCGAGAACGGCGACCTCGACCGCTGGCTGCGGCGCAGCCTCGGCGACGACGCGCGCGCCGAGGCGGTCAAGGCCGCGGTCGACAGCGCCGCCGCCGCCGGCCGGTCCGGCAGCTACGAGGACCGCCTCGTCTCGCGCGTGTCCATGGCGCTCGATCCGCCCGCCCCGATCCGCTACAAGGGCAAGGCGATGATGGTCGACGCGATCGGCGGCGCGCTCGCGGAAGCCTATGCGCTGGACCAGAGCCCGCAATCCGTCGCCGAGGCCGTGGCGGCCCAGCTCCCGATGTTCTGGGTCAACGTCCAGCCGGAGTTCCGGGCCGAATACGTCCCCCTGGTCCAGACCTTCGACGCGATGCGCTCCTTCCTGGAGCGGCCGGGCCCCGGCTTCGGGGTGGAGCGCGTGCTCTACGAGCTGAACCCGACCATGGCCTGCATCAGTCCGATGGTGCGCAACCACCACCCCGCCAACCCGACCGAGCTGATGGCGGCGCTGGAGGCGGTGTCGGCGAGCCCGAACCGCCCGGGCGAACCGCTCGACCGCCACATCGTCGCCTTCCTCGCCGCGCGCTTCCGCAAGCTGGACGAGCGGATCTACGGGCTGGTCGGCGGCGGGGGCGAGGCGACGAAGCGGACGACGGCGATGCTGAACGTGCTGGGCGACGTCCAGCGCCGCTTCGGCCCGCCCGGCCTGCCGGGCCTGTGCGGCTGGATGGCCGAGCTGATCGAGCCGGCCGTCGACCGGTTCCACAGCCGCCCCAAGCGCGAGCGCCTGCGGATCGAGACGCAGAAGGCGGCGCGCACGGGCGAGATCGCGAACCTGCTGCGCCTCGTCGACGATCCCGACCAGATCCGCAAGGACGAGATGGGCTTCCAGGCCGCGCGCAAGGAGTACGACCGCATGGGGCGGGAGATCGACCGCCTCCAGCGCGAGATCGACAACCGCGACGAGGTCGCCGAGACCCTGGGCCGGCAGGTCGCCGCGGTCGCCTCCAGCGTGCTGGCGACGCTGCTGCTGGTCGGCGTCGTCGTCGTCATGGTCACCTGAGGGGAGGCGCGGATGGCGGCGCAACGGGGCGGCACGGCGCGGCGGCGCGCGCGGAGCAAGGGCAACGGCCTGACGGTGCTGCTGCTGATCGTGGTGCCGATGTCGCTGCTGTTCATGCCGACCGCGGTCCTGCTGGCGGTCGGGCTGGTGCCGACGGCGGTCGCCTTCGTGATCGACCGCGACCCCGACAAGACGGCGCCGATGACGGTCGGCGCCCTCAACTTCGTGGGCGTGATGGTGTTCGCGATCCAGCTCTGGCAGGGCCGGCACTCGCTCGCGGGGGTGATGACCCTGCTCGGCGACCCGTTCACCTGGCTCGGCATGTACGGGGCGGCGGCCGTCGGCTGGGCGCTCTATTACGGCATCCCGCCCGCGGTCGCGATGTGGACCGCGATGCGGGCGGAGACGCGCATCGCGCGCCTGCGCGAGCACCAGCAGGACCTGGCGGAGGAATGGGGCCCGGAAGTCCGCGGCGAGCCGGCCGGGGACGCGCCCCGGCGGTAGGCCCCAGCGGTAGGCCCCAGCGGTAGGCCCCGTGCGCCTGCCGCCGCTCAGCTCTGGGCGAGTTGCTGGTCGATCGCGGCGTTGCGGATGGACTTCTGCAGCTTCTCGAACGCGCGCACCTCGATCTGGCGGACGCGCTCGCGGCTGATGCCGTATTTCTGCGACAGGTCCTCCAGCGTCGTCGGCTCCTCGCGCAGGCGCCGTTCGGTCAGGATGTGGCGCTCGCGGTCGTTCAGGTCCTTCATCGCCTCGCGCAGCAGCACCTGGCGCTTGCCCAGCTCCTGGCGTTCGGCCAGCGAGACCTCCTGCGTGTCCGACTCGTCGACCAGCCAGTCCTGCCACTCGCCCTCGCTGTCGGCGCGCAGCGGCGCGTTCAGCGAATGGTCGGGGCTGGACAGCCGGCGGTTCATGTTGACGACGTCCGACTCGGGGACCTCCAGCTTCTCGGCGATCGCCTTGACGTGCTCGGGCGACAGGTCGCCCTCGTCGATCGCCTGCATCTGGCCCTTGAGCTTGCGCAGGTTGAAGAACAGCTTCTTCTGGGCGGCGGTGGTGCCCATCTTGACCAGCGACCAGCTGTGCAGGATGTATTCCTGGATCGCGGCGCGGATCCACCACATCGCATATGTGGCGAGGCGGAAGCCGCGGTCGGGGTCGAAGCGCTTGACCGCCTGCATCATCCCGACATTGCCCTCGGAGATCAGCTCCGCCAGCGGCAGCCCGTAGCCGCGATAGCCCATCGCGATCTTGGCCACCAGCCGCAGGTGGCTGGTGACGAGCCGGTGGGCCGCCTCGGTGTCCCCGCACTCCTTCCAAGCCTTGGCGAGCATGAACTCCTCCTCGGGCTCGAGCAGCGGGAACTTGCGGATATCCTGGAGGTAGCGGGCCAGATTGGACTCCGAACCTAGGATGGGTACGCTCGGTGTGTTCGCCATGGGTGCCTCTCCCCGGCCGGAGCCCCGCGGGCGGCGGCAACGGCCGTTCATCGCTGGCCGCGGGTTCCGATTCGGACCCCCGCGGCGTTGGTCGCACAACTGCCAGAATATCTCAGCCCTGCGGCGAGGCCTATCCTTAAATCGATTCCAAGCTTCCGACCAGTGCCTGGAAGTCCAAGGGTAACCCGCTCGTGAAGCTCATCTCTTCCGCGGTCCGCGGATGCCGGAACCGGATCTCCGCCGCGTGCAGGGCCTGCCTCGGAAAGCCAACAACGGTGCCGTGGGCGGGTTCCGGCAGCGTGCGCAGCTTCGCGAGTGCCGTGCGCGCCGCCCGGCCGCCGGCATAGAGCGGGTCCCCGATCAGCGGATGGCCGATATGCGCGAGATGCACGCGGATTTGGTGGGTCCGCCCGGTCTCGAGCCGGCATTCGACCAGGGCGGCCAGCAGGCCGAAGCCCTTCAGCACCCGGTAATGGGTGACGGCCGCCCGCCCGCCGGCGACGACGGCCATCTTCTTGCGGTCGGCCGGGCTGCGCCCGATCGGGGCGTCGACCGTGCCGCGCGCGGGCGCCGGCAGCCCGAAGGTGACGGCGAGATAGGTGCGGCTGAGGCTGCGGTCCTGGAACTGCGCGGTCAGCCGGGCATGGGCGAGGTCGTTCTTGGCGACCACCATCAGCCCGCTCGTGTCCTTGTCGAGGCGGTGGACGATGCCCGGCCGGCGCACGCCGCCGATGCCCGACAGCCGGTCGCCGCAATAGGCCAGCAGCGCGTTGACCAGCGTGCCGCGCGGGTTGCCGGCCGCCGGGTGGACGACGAGGCCGGCGGGCTTGTCGACGACGAGCACGTCCTCGTCCTCGTGGACGACGGTGATCGGGATCGCCTCCGGTTCCGGGACCGCGGGCTCGGCGGCCGGCACGGCGATGCCGACGGCCTGCCCCGCGCGCACGCGCAACGAGGCGTCCGCCGCCGGCCGGCCGTCCAGGGTGACGAGGCCTTGCTCCATCAGCGCCTTGAGGCGCGAGCGCGACAGCGCTTCCGCTTCCGGCACGGTCCCGGCCAAGCCGCGGGCGAGCACGGCCAGCGCCTTGTCCAGCCGTTCGCCGGCGAGGTCGTCGGGCACGGTCAGGTCGATGCGCGCGAGGGCAGGGCCGAGGGAGGAGGCGAGGGACGGGGCACCGTCCTCGTCGTCTTCGTCTTCGTCGTCGATGCGGGACATGAGGCCGGCAGAGTGGACCGGCGCGGCCCGGGCGCACAAGCCTCTTGACGGATGGGTGGTCACGTCTTGCAGTCTGTCGGCCCGGACCAGAGCAGAGAATGACGGCGACCACACCATGATCTTCACCAGCGACAACGTCGTAGGCGCGGCACCCGAGATCCTGTCGGCCCTGGTCGAGGCGGCGAACGCCGGCCCGATGGCCTCCTACGGGGCGGACCCGCTGAGCGCGAGCGTGGCCCGCCGCATGGCGGAGCTGTTCGAGACCGAGGTGGAGGTGTTCCCGGTCGCGACCGGCACGGCGGCGA
>NZ_DASYHS010000260.1:0-12624 GCF_035998295.1 Arenibaculum sp.
CCGACATCCTCCTCCTGCTCGCCGAAGAGGCCTCCTTCCTCCTCCTCGCCGAAGGCCTGCTCCTCCTCGCCGAAGCCTTCCTCCTCGCCGAAGGCCTGCTCATCCTCGCCGAGGCCTTCCTCCTCGCCGAAGGCCTGCTCCTCTTCGCCGAAGCCTTCCTCGTATTCGGCGTAGGCTCCCTCGTCTTCCCACCACTGCGCGGAAGCGGTTTGAGGCGTGGCTGCCAGAATAATGGCAGTGAATCCGGCGCTCACCCCCATCAGGAGATGCTTTTTCAATCCGGGCATTTCTATGTCCTCTCTGTCATGTCAGGATTGTTGTTGACCCGCATGCCTCAGCAATACCGGTCATCTCCCAACAGGTTCTTCAGCTGGTGATTACCCTGTCCAGACAGGGTATACCGGTCGTAGAGGCGAGACAGAGAGGACACCGGGGCGGACGGGCCCGGCGCGGACCGCTAGCCGGCGGCCGGCCCGTTCGCGGACGCCTTGATCCAGACCGGGGTCGCGGGCCGGAACTCGGACTCCCCCGTGAGCAGCGGCGCCACCTCCGCCTCGTAGGCGGGGTACCAGGGCTGCTTCACGAACGCCTGCGCGCTCGCACGATCGTCGTAGAGCTGAAAGACGCAGATCGTGTCCGGATCGGAGTCGTCATAGCAGTAGAAGTAGGCGTCGTGGGCCGCATTCCCGCCGATTCTCCGGCGCAAATGCTTCTCCCAGACGCGCCGGACCTCGTCCCGCCTGCCCGGGAGGGACTTGTGCCTGATGAAAAGGGCCGCTCCGTTCATGGATATCTCCTCGATCGTCCGGGCACGCGCCCGGCAGGCCGATGGGCAAATCCGCCCAACGACGGGACGACGATCGGGAACCGCTGTTCGTGACATGCCGGCTGCTGCGAATACGGGCTATCGTTCCGCCACGGCGACGGGCAAGCTCGTCGCGGCACTACGGCCGGCGGAGGTCTCCGCGAGAGCCCGCCGCGGCCGGGCGGCGACCAAGGCATCCGGCCGGGTCCGCATGCCCGGCCGCGACAAGAGCGAAGCCATGGACACGATCCTCACCGCGGCCTTCGACTACTGGCGAAGCAAGCTGGGCGGCCGCGCCATGCCCGCGCGCCGCGACCTCGACCCGCTCGACATTCCCAAGCTGCTCCCCTGGCTGATGCTCACGGACGTGCTGCGCAATCCCCTGGATTTCCGCTACCGCCTCATCGGCACGGAGATCGCGGCGAGGGCCCGGCGCGACTACACGGGCCGCCGCTTCTCCGAGCTGACCCATACCGGCCCTTCGAGCCAGGTCTGGATCGACCGCGCCCGCGTGGTCGAGACCTGCCGGCCGGTCTTCACCACCCCGCCCTACACGGGCGGGGACGACAGCGTGAGCGCGGTGTCCGGCATCCACATGCCGCTGTCGGACGACGCAAGCAGCGTGAACATGATCCTCAGCGTCGTCACCTTCCAGACGAGGAGGCAGGGAGGGGGAACCTGAGCGCCGCCGGCCCGCGTCAGGGGCCGGCGAGATGACAGGAAACCCGATGGCCCTCGCCGAGGGTCCCGGCGGCCGGCGGCCGCGTGCGGCAGACCTCCAGCGCATCGGGGCAGCGCGGATGGAAATGGCACCCCGGCGGCGGCGCCAGGGGCGAAGGCAACTCGCCCGAGATCGGCGCATAGGCCCGCCGGCCGGAATGCAGGCTGGGAATCTCGTCCAGCAGCGCCCAGGTATAGGGATGCGCGGGCGAGGCGAACAGGTCGGCGGCGGTGGCCTCCTCCACCACGCGTCCCAGATACATCACCGCGACGCGGTCGCAGAGATGCCGGACGACCCCGAGGTCGTGGCTGATGAACAGCACCGTCAGCCCCCGGCGTTCCCGCAGGTCGAGCAGCAGGTTGATGATCTGCGCCTGGATGGACACGTCGAGCGCCGCGACGGGCTCGTCGCAGATCAGGAAGTCGGGCGATACCGACAGTGCGCGCGCGATGCCGACGCGCTGTCTCTGTCCGCCCGAGAACTGGTGCGGCAGCCGCTGCATGGCATCGCGGTCGAGGCCCACCTCCTCCAGCAGCTGCGCCGCGAAGGCGTCCCGGTCGGCCGCATCGATCAGGCCGTGATAGATCGGCCCTTCGGTGACGATGTCGACGATCCGCTGGCGCGGGTTCAGGGACGCCATCGGGTTCTGGAACACCATCTGCACCCGCAGCAGCTCGCGCCGCGACGCCGGCCGGCCCGCCGCTTCGGCCGGCCGGCCGGCGATCCGCATGCCGTCGGCCGAAACCGCGCCTTGCGACGGCGCCAGCAGGCCGGCGGCGATCCGGCCGAGGGTCGACTTGCCGCAGCCGCTTTCCCCGACGAGCCCCATGACCGAGCCGCGCGGGATGGACAGGGACACGTCGGTGACCGCCTGCACGATCTCGTCGCGGTAGCCGGCGCCGAACCTGGTCAGCATCCGCTCGATCGCCGTCATCCGGCGTTCGAAGCGCTTGGTGACGGAGCGCAGTTCGACGAAGGGCGCGGGTTCCGCACCGGTGTTCTCGGGCACGGTCGGCACGGTCGGCATGGACACTCCATTGGTACGGCCCATCGGTACGGCGCCCCTCATCCGGAATGGTGGCAGCGGACGGCATGGCCGGGACGGTGCTCGGCGAAGACGGGGACGTCCCGGCAGGCGGCGGTCGCGCGGGTGCAGCGCGGGGCGAAGGAGCAGCCCTCGGGCAGGGACAGCGGGGAAGGCGGTAGCCCCGGTATCTGCACCAGCCGGCTTCCCGGCTCGGCGTCGCCGGGAATGGAGGCGATCAGGCCGCGCGTATAGGGATGGCGCGGCGCCGTCAGAACGTCGCGCGCCGCACCGATCTCGACGATCCGGCCGGCATACATCACCGCGATCCGGTCGCACAGGCCGGCCACGACGCTGAGGTCGTGGGTCACCCAGACCATGGCCGTGCCGCGGTCGCGCACCAGCGCCTGGACGAGATGCAGGATCTGCGACTGGACCGTGACGTCCAGCGCGGTCGTCGGCTCGTCGGCGATCACGACCGCGGGATCGTGGGCCAGGGCGATGGCGATGCCGACGCGCTGGCGCATGCCGCCCGACAGCTCGTGCGGATAGGCCGAGAGGCGTTGGCGCGGCGACGGTATGCCGACCTGGGCCAGCGCCCTCTCGGCCACGTCGTCGGCCTCCCGCCGGCCGATCCGGCGATGCGCCCGCAGGGCTTCGTGGAATTGGCCGCCGATCGTGATCACGGGGTTCAGCGTCGTCATCGGGTCCTGGAACACCATCGACACGCGCCGGCCGCGATGCTCGCGCATCCGGGCCTCGGGCAGGCCGACGAGTTCCTCCCCCTGAAGCCGGATCGATCCTCCCGCGACCCGGCCCGGCGGCTCGATCAGGCCCATGATCGACAGGCCGGTCACGGACTTGCCCGAACCGGACTCGCCGACCAGGCCCAGGATCTCGCCCGCTCCCAGGGAGAAGGAGACGCCGTTGACGGAGCGGACGATCCCCGCCTTCATGCGGTATTCCGTCGTGAGGTCGCGGACCTCCAGGACCGGCGCGGTCATCGCTTGAGCCTCGGGTTCAGGACGTCTCTCAGCTGGTCGCCCACCAGGTTGATCGACAGGATGGTCACCAGCAGGGCAACGCCGGGAAAGATGCTGATCCAGTAGAGGCCGCCCATCAGGAACTGGTAGCCGTTCGCAATCAGCAGCCCGAGCGACGGCTCGGTCTCCGGCAGGCCGATGCCGAGGAAGCTGAGCGTCGCCTCCAGGGTGATCGCATGGGCGACCTGGACCGTCACCACCACCAGCAGCGGCGCCACGCAGTTGGGCAGCAGGTGGCGGCGCAGGATGTGCAGGTTGCCCAGGCGCAGGCACCGGGCGGCCTCGACATATTCCTTCTCGCGCTCCACCAGCGCCGAGGCCCTGACCGTGCGGGCGTAATACGCCCACTGGACGGCGACGAGCGCGATCATGGTCTTGTCGGCCCCGCGTCCCAGGATCGCGAGCAGGATCAAGGCCACCAGGATCGGCGGGAAGCTCATCTGCAGGTCGACCAGGCGCATCAGCGCGGAATCGGCCCGTCCGCCGGCGAAGGCGGCCGAGAGGCCGAGCGTCGTGCCGATCGCCAGGGCCACCACGGCGCTGCTGCCTCCGACGAGCAGGCTGGTGCGCAGCCCGTAGAGGATGGCGCTGAAGACGTCGCGCCCCAGCCCGTCCGAACCGAGCCAGAAGACGAAGCCGGCGCCGCTTTCGGTGCCCGGCGGCAGGCGCGCGTCGAGGATCGACAGGCTCGACAGGTCGTAGGGGTCCTGCGGCGCGATCAGCGGCGCCAGCAGCGCCGCGAGCACGATCGCCGTCAGCAGCGCCAGGGCGGCCGAGGCGACCGGGCTCGCCCGGAAATCGGCGGCCAGTTCGCGCATCGGGGAGACCGCCTTCGGCGCACCGCGGGACGGCTTCGCCCCGCCGCCGGGCGTCGCGACCGGAAAACTCGTCATCGTGCCTCCTCCCGCAGCCTGACGCGCGGATCGAGGACGGCATAGAGCAGGTCCACGACCAGGTTGATGATCACGAACAGCACGACGATCAGCATCAGGTAGGCGACGATGACCGGGCGGTCGAGATTGTTGATGGACTCGATGATCAGCTTGCCCATGCCCGGCCAGTTGAAGATCGATTCCGTAACGACGGCGAAGGCGACCACCGACCCGAACTCGATCCCGATCACGGTCACTATGGGGATCATGATGTTCTTCAGGACGTGGCGGCGCAGGATGCGCCCGCCCGGAATCCCCATCGACCTCGCGAAGCGGACATAGTCCTGGGGAACCACCTCCTTGGTGCCGGCCCGGGTCAGCCGGATCAGCAGCGCCACCTTGAACAGCGCGAGGTTCAGCGCCGGCAGGAAGATGTGCCGCAGCCCGTCGACGGTCAGGATGCTGAGGTCGACCCCGAGCACCTCGACCGTCTCGCCGCGCCCGAAGACCGGGAACCAGGACAGCCACACGCCGAATGTCAGGATCAGGATCAGCCCGACCCAGAAGGTCGGCAGGCTGAAGCCGAAGATCGAGCCGGCCATGATCGCCTTCGAGTACCACCGCTCGGGATGGAGCCCGGCGACCAGCCCGAGCGGCACGCCGATCAGGACCGCGAGCACGGTGGCGCTCAGCGCCAGTTCCATCGTCGCCGGCATCCGCTGGAAGATCAGCTCGATCGACGGGATGTTGAAGACGAAGGACCTGCCGAGGTCGCCCCGGACCGCCGAGGCGAGGAAGTGGAAATACTGCTCCCACAGCGGCCCGTCTAGGCCGAGCGACCGCCTTACCGCCTCGCGCGTCGCCTGGTCGGCGTCGGCCGGGATCAGGATCTCGACCGGGTCGCCGATCGCGTAGACGCCGATGAACACGATCAGCGACATCGCCAGCACGATGCCCGCGCCCTGGAACAGGCGCTGGATGACGAAGGCGATCATGACGGCTCCTCGACGAGATACAGCAGCAGGCAGGACGGCGTATCGGGGCCGGTCGCCAGCGCCAGCCGCGCCTTCGCCCGCGGGCCGGGCTCGCCCTCGGGCGCGCCGGTCTGGGGATTGACGTCGAAATGGGGGAAGTTGCTGGCCGCGACGTCCAGGCGGATGCGATGGCCGGCCCGGAACCGGTTGGCCGTGGGAAAGGCCTCGACCTCGACCCGGACCGGCCGGCCCTCGGGCAGCGGGACGGGATCGGCCCGCGATTCGCGGTAGCGCAGCCGCAGGATGCCGTCGGCGAGGTTGACCGCCGGGCCGTCGGGATAGCAGTCGACGAGCTTGATCGTGACGTCGGCATCCGGCGCGTCCGCCACGATCCACAGCCGGGCGCGGACCGGGCCCGCGACCACCAGGTCGCGCTCCAGCGGCGGCGTCATGAACACCAGCACGTCCGGCCGGCCCGCGCGCAGGGGGGAAGGGCCGTCGGGATCGACGACCGGGAACAGGCGGTTCTGGTCGAACATGCCGCCCGCCATCACCGGCTCGCCGGAATTGATGGCGCCGCCGCAGGTGGGCACGGGGGCGTCGGGATCGCTGGTCCAGGCGTGGACGCGCGTCTCCTTCGGCGGCTCCTGCGCGCGCAACGCGCCGCCGGCCAGGTACCATGCCGCCTCGCGGGCGCCGGGCGGCGGCCAGGCCTCGCCCGCCCGCCAGCGGCCGCCGTGATCGATGCGGCCGTGGCGCCCGCGCGCGCCGGTGCCGCCGCCCATCTCGAACCAGCGCACGGCCGGCCCGCGGGCACCGTTACCGGTACCGGCCAGGGCGTCGCGCAACCAGGCGGCGCGAAGGTCCAGCATGTCGGCGCCGAGGCCGGTCTCCGGCAGCGCCGCCGCCCCGAAATCGGCTTCGCCGGCATGGCTCAGATGGCGGTTGCCGTGGGACCAGGGGCCGATGACGAGTTGCGGGGGCCTGCCGCCCGCGACCGCGGCGACGCCCTGGAAATTGTCGATCGTGTTCATCAGCGAGGTGTCGAACCAGGACGAGACGAAGAGCGTGGCGGTCCGGGCCATCGCGGGGCGCGAACCGGCGGCGTAGAGGCCGGGACGGGTCCAGAACGGCCCGAAGGCGCCCGCCCGCCAGAAGGAGGAAAGATTGCGCTCGTGGTCGCGGGCGGCGGCGAGCGGCGAATGGCCCGGCGCCCACGGCCCGCGCGCGAGCCAGGCGGCGACGTCCTCCGCCTCGAGCCGGGCCGCGGCGTCGAGGTCGCCGGCCGCCTTCGCGCCCCTGACCGCCTGCGCATGCGCCCAGGTCGCCTGCTTCAGGTCGAGGGCGCCGCCCTGGCGGATGCCGCTGCGGTGCGCGTCCGAGAAGCCGCCGCAATCGGCGACCATCGCCGCCAGGCCCGGCGGCCCGAGGCTGGCGGCCGCGACCTGGCAGGCGGCGCCGTAGGAGAAGCCGACCATCGCGACCCGGCCGTCGCACCAGGGCTGCGCGCGGATCCAGGCGATCGTGTCGGCGCCGTCCTCCGGTTCCTGGAGGTATTTGGCGAAGCGCCCGCCCGACCCGCCGCACCCGCGGCAGTCCTGGATCACGTAGGCGAACCCGGCCCCGACGAACGCCTCGGCCACCTCCGGCCGGGAGCGCGGCCGGTCCATCCCCCTGCCCTGCTCGGACTGGTCGCAGCGGTTCCGGCCGTAGGGGGTCCGCTCCAGCACCACCGGGCGCGGGCCGGCGCCGAGATAGACGTCGGCCGCGAGGGCGCAGCCGTCGCGCATGGGGACGGCCACGCCGCGGAGGATATCCGCGACGTGGCTCCCGGACATGGCCTGGGCCAGGTCCATCCCTACTTCTCCAGCCCGAGGCCGTAGCCGAGGGTCATCTGGTCCTGGCGCGCCTTGTAGACGAAGCCGTCGCGCGACGCCCAGACGTTCATCTGGTAGTGGAGCGGGATGACCGCGAAGTCCTCGAAGGCGACCTTCGCCGCCTCGGAGGCCAGGCGCGCCGCCTCGTCGAGGTCGAAGGTGGACATGGCCGCGACGGTCAGCCGGTCGACCTCGGGGTTGCTGTAGCGGCCCCGGTTGGACGGGCCGTAGCCCTGGTCCTTGTCGTAGGTCATCAGCACGCCGCGCAGCCCGTGCCATGCCGTGCCCTGCGCCGACCCCCAGGCGATGAAGAAGATCGAGAACTCCTGGGCGCTGCCGCGCGAGAAGAAGACGTTGGCGGGCATCGTCTCGACCGCGACCGCGATGCCGATCCGCTCGAACATCTGGGCCAGCGCCTGCACGATCGCCGCGTCCGCGACGTAGCGGTTGTTCGGGCCGTGCAGCGTCATCTTGAACCCGTCGGGATACCCCGCCTCGGCCAGAAGCTCCTTCGCGCGCGCGACGTCGTAGGGCGAGGGCTCCAGCTCCGGGTTGTATCCGACCATGGTCTTGCTGGCGAGCTGGCCTGCCGGTTCGCCCAGGCCGAACATCAGCCGGTCGATGATCGCCTCGCGGTCGACGGCGATCGCCAGCGCCTCGCGCACCCGCTTGTCGAGCAGCGGGTTCGGGATCTGCGAGCCGTCCTTGGCGGTGATGAAGGGCGTGACCTCACGGTCCGTGTCCATGTGCAGATAGGCGGTGTAGACGTCGGTGGTCATCCAGACATTGATGTCCTCGTCGGCCTTGAGCCGCTCGACCGCGTCCGGCGGGACCGCGTCCATCAGGTCGATGCCGCCCGACAGCAGCGCCGCCAGACGCGCTGCGTCGTTCGTGATCGGGATCTGCGACAGCGTCTCGAACTCCGAGGGCCCGGCCCAGTAGTCGTCGTTGCGCGCCAGTTCCAGCGCCTCGCCCGGGGTCCAGGACACGAACTTGAAGGGTCCCGTGCCGACGGCCGCCTTGCCGGAATTGTAGTCCTCGGTCTTGGCGTCCTTGCCGACATGCTCGGAGACGATCGGCACCTCGGCCAGGTCGAACAGCAGCTGCGGCGACGGGTTGCGGGTCTTGATGGTGAAGGTGAGGTCGTCGACCTTCTCCGCGCGCTCGATCTGGGACAGGAACTGCCCGAACGGCGCCGGGCTGTTCGGCACGTTGGGCGCGCGCTCGAAGGTGAACAGCACGTCGTCGACCGTGAGCGGCTCGCCGTCGTGCCACTTGACGCCCTCGCGTAGCTTGAACTGCCAGACGCTGTCGCCGAGATAGGTCCATTCCGTCGCCAGCGCCGGGGTCAGGCGCAGATCCGGGTCGCGCTCGATCAGCGTGTCGAAGATGTTGGTCACCATCGCCTTGCTGGTGGCGACGTAGGAGAAATGCGGGTCGATCGACGCCGCTTCGGTGCGTACGCCGATGCGGGCGTGCTGCGCGTCGGCCAGGGCCTGGTGCCCGGGGGCGACCAGGGCGAGTGCCAGCACCGCCGCGATGAAACTCTTCTTCGGCATTTCCTCTCCTCGAGCGTCTATGTTCTTGGTTTTGGGTTCTTGGTTTTGGGTTCTTGGTTTTCGGTTCTTGGTTTTCGGTTCCTGGGTTCGGCGCGACGGCCCCGCGGGCGCGGGCCGTGGCTCAGGAACGGTCCTTGAACAGCGCGTCGGCGACGGCCGCCTCGAAGCGGGCCTTGCCCGCGCGGACATGCGCCTCGCCGAGCTCGCGCGCGTTCTGCGCTTCACCCGCCCGGATCGCCGCCACGATCGCGGCGTGGTCCCGGTTGGACTGCTCCATGTCGGGCAGCGTCTGCAGCGAGACCTGCCGGTAGAGGTGAGCCTCCTTGTTGAGCCCCTCGGTGTAGCTCCTGAGGCGCGTGCTCTTGGCCGTCTCCATCAGCAGGGCGTGGAAGTCCAGGTTCAGCCCGTAGTAGCCCGCCGCGTCGTTCGTGGCCGTGGCCGCGTCCATGCGCTCGAGCAGGTCGGACAGGGCCTGCGTCTCGGCCGGGGTCGCGCGCATGGCCGCCAGCTCGCACGCATGCCCCGTCAGCACGGCGCGCAGGTCGTAGATCTCCAGCATCTCGCCGCGGTCGATCTGGCGGACGAAGGCGCCCTTGTTGGCGATGAACTCGACGAGGCCATGATTGGACAGCAGGCGCGCGGCCTCGCGGATCGGGCCGCGGCTGACGCCGAGTTCGCGCGCCAGCGCCACCTCGTTGAGACGCTCTCCCGGCGGCAGGCGGCCCCCGAGGATCAGCGCCTCCAGCCGCTGGGCGACCAGCGTCGAGAGGGTGCTGGTCCGCCGCAGCTCCAGCGCATCGTCCGCAACGTCCATTCCGCCTCGCTCCCCTGGTCTAAAAACCGCTTGTCAAACTGTCACCTGTCGGCATTAAACTGTCAACAGTTTTCAGAAATGAAGCAGGATTGCATGTGCCCCTCCGAGATTTCCGCCGCCCCGCCGCCGTCGGCGCGGCCGGCGCACGCCGGGACCGTCACCGACGCGGCGGTCGCGTTCATCCGTTCGGCGCGCTATGAGACGGTCCCCGAGGACGCGCTCGCGGTCGCGCGGCGCTGCATCCTGGATTCGACCGGGCTGTTCCTCGCCGGCCTGAGCGAGCGGTCGACCGCGATCCTGATCGGCTCGGCGCTCCGCCAGGGCGGCGCGCCCGATGCGCTGCTGCTGGGCGCCGGCGCCACGCGCGTGCCGGCGCCGGTCGCCGCCCGGGTCCTCGCGACGTCCGGGCATGCGCATGACTGGGACGACACCCAGGTCAGCCATGACCCCGCACATGTCTACGGGCTTCTCACCCACCCGTCGATACCGCCGCTGACGGCGGCGATCACGGTGTGCGACATGCTGGGCGGGCGGTCCGGCCGCGACCTCGTGACCGCGTTCTGCGTCGGCTTCGAGGTCGCGTGCAAGATCTCGGAATGGATGCGCCCCGACCATTATCTGCGCGGGCACCACTCCTCCGGCACGGTCGGCACCTTCGCCGCCGCGGCCACGGCCGCGCATCTGCTCGGCCTCGGCGACGCGGCCACGGCGCATGCGCTCGGCATCGCGGGCAGCTTCGCCGCCGGCATCCGCTGCAACTTCGGCACCATGACCAAGCCGCTGCATGTCGGCCGCGCGGCGGAGAACGGCGTGCTCGCCGCCCTGCTGGCGCAGGACGGCTTCACCGCCGACGGCGCGGTGCTCGACGGCCCATGGGGCTTCCCGACGGTGCTCTCGGGCGGCTTCGACCCGGACAAGGTCGGCCAGGGCTTCGGACGGACCTGGACGATCGTCGACCCCGGCGTCAGCATAAAGCCCTACCCTTCGGGCATCCTGACCCATCAGTCCATGGATCTCGTACGCCGGCTGGTCGTCGAGCACGACATCGCGCCCGGGATGGTCGACCGGGTGGAATTCCACGCCGGCGACAACATCCTGAAGCCGATCCGCTACCCGGTGGCCCGCACGGGCCTGGAGGCGAAGTTCTCCATGGCGGCGCTGATCGCGATGCTGATCCGCCACCGCAAGGCCGGGATCGAGCAGTTCTCGGACGAGGCGGTCGGCGACCCGGCCTTCCAGGCGCTCCAGCGCAGGATCACGACCCATCGCGACCCCGGCATCAACGCCCAGGGCTTCGACCTGATCCGCTCGCGCGTCGTGTTCCACCTGACCGACGGCCGCCGCGTGGAAGGATGGGCCGACACGCGCTACCGCGGCGGCCCCAGCCTGCCGATGAGCGAGGCCGACCTCGTCGACAAGTTCACGGACTGCACGGCCGCCATCCTCGATCGGCCGGACCGGGAGGCCCTGATCGAGACGATCGGCGCGATCGACGGGCTGCCGGACGCGGGGGCGTATATCGACCGCCTGCGCGTCCAGTGTCCGGCGGCCCCGCTCGTGATCGACCTGCCGGCCCCGCCGGCGGAGGCCGGGCATGCGTGAACCGGTCACGATCTTCTGGCCCGGCGACTACCGGGACCTGCCGAACCGGACGGCGCTGCCGGAAATGGAGGCCGCCACCGTCCAGCTCGAACGCGCGCTGGACCGGCTGGGCCGCCCCCACCGGCGGCTCGAGGGCTTCCTGTCCAAGCCCCACCACGCCCTCGACCGGCTGGCGCCGATCGAGGGGCCGGTGGTCGGCGTCTACGCCCACTGGGTCTACGGCCCGCACACGACCGAGGGCGTGGTCGGCCGCGACAATCCCTTCCTGATGGTCAGCAACTTCTCCGGCCGCTGGCCGGGGCTGGTCGGGCTGCTGAACACCGCCGCCTGCCTGGCGCTCCACGGCAGGCCTGCGAGCCGTGCGTGGACGGATGCGCAGGACTGGGCTCGCGACGACCGGTTCATGGCCGACCTCGAAGCCTGGTGCGAGCGCGGGACCGTCGAGCATGCCGCCGACGGGGTCGGGACGCCGGGCCCGCTCGACCGCGCGGCCGAGGTGCTGGCCGAAGAGGTCGCCGCCGGGATGCGGCGGCGGCGCCCGCTGGCCCTGATGCTCGGCGACACCTCGATGGGCATGATCAACGGCTATTTCGGCCCGCGCGTGCTGGCCCGGCTCGGCTTCTCGGAGCACAAGGTCGACCAGGCGTGGCTGCTCGACTACGGCCGCCGGGTCGCCGAGCGGCGCATCGACGACGCGCTGGCCTTCGTGCGCGACCGCGGCGTCACCTTCCACTACGACGCGCCGGGCGCCGGGGACTTCGACGAGCGGGCGACGCGCGAGCAGCTGCGCGACTACCTCGCGGTGCTCGACCTGGTCGAGGAGTTCGCGGCCGACTGCGTCGGCTGGCAGTACCAGCTCGGCCTGATCCGCGAGCGGCCGCCGTCGGACTTCGCCGAAGGGCTGCTGAACTCGACCTGCCGGCCCGAGGGCGACGGCGACACCATCGCCGACGCGACCGAGGCGGACCAGGGCAACCTGCTGCCGATGGAGATGATGAAGCGGCTGCTCAAGGCCAAGGGCCTGCACCAGAGCGTCGCCTTCCACGACGTCCGCTGGGGGGCCGAGCACGAGGGCCGCTTCCTGTGGGTGCTGCTGAACTCCGGCTCGGCCGGCGCCTACGCCTTCAGCCACGACCCCGACACCTTGGCCGGCGTCCATTCCTTCCGCCAGCCGAGCCAGTATTTCCCCGTGCCCGGCGGCACCTTCACCGGCGAGAGCCTGCCCGGCGCGATCACCTGGGCCCGGGCCTGGCTCGACGGCGACCGGCCGGTGATGGATGTCGGGCGCGGCGAGGTCGTGCGCCTGCCGCGCGACGTCCTGCAGGCATGGTGG